>JAICVW010000636.1 GCA_025935105.1 Nitrososphaeraceae archaeon | reverse complement strand
CTATCATGGCCAGGTGTTACATCTAACCCATATCACTACGGTGGTATTGAGTTTCGTGTTAATAAAAGAGACATGGGTCACATACATGGAGATAAGCTTGCCGATCTACCATTTCCTAATGAAATCCGAAATGGCCTCATAGCAGCAGGAAAAGCCTTGCCCCATATTATCTATCCAGAGTCTATGTGGGTAAGCTATTTTATTCATAGTGAAGAGGATATACCTAATATTACAAAGCTCTTTAGACTTCAATATGAACTACTAAAATCTAAACCTACTATTCGTAATCCTAAATTTTTCAAATAGGTTCGTTCATATTCTTGATGTTTCAGCCAAGCTTAAAGCTGACTTACTTCTTTATATCGTAATGTTCAAGATTATTGCCTTTCTTTCTGATGAAAGAGGGTGCGCTAATTTACCGAGAAGAATCAGATGGGCAATATAATCGTGTCACATGTATGTATTGTCATTCTCAAAATATAAAGAAAAACGGATGTTATCGTTCCCACCCGAAATACTATTGCAAGTCGCATTACCTTTCAAGTCACATTACCTTTCATCCTCATCATCATGTTCTTTACCTCCATCATCATACTTTTGATTTCTTGTTCATGCACCTTTATCGCCTGAGCTGTCAAATTTAGTTCCATCATCGTTCCTTTCGTATTACCTACCTTTAGATCCATTATAGCTTCCATCAAGTGCATTTTAGCGTTTTGAAGAGATGTTCCGAATGTCATATTACCGCCAGGCATCATCATACTTTTTCTAGGCATCATATTACCTAAGAACGTCATGTTACCACCAACTGTAGTACTTCCATTAAAATTAGTTTGATTATTTGGCATGGTAGTCATAGCTGATATTAACGGAATAGGAATCGTTATCGCTGTCGTTACAATGCTGGATGCCAGAGCTGCTGTCAGAATACCTGAAATGACTATTCGAAATTTCACATGTATTGCATTACTAGGTTGTTTGGGATTGTCTTATATAAAGACCATATTTAACTATATCAAAAGCCAATCTATTATTTTTACGAGTATCAAAAATAAGATACAACATAACACCAACCTATAGTGTTAGCTACTGACAACGATCATACAATTGTCGCATAATATTATTTTGCATCCTGATTTAGATCATGTGCTAGTACATATTAGTCAATTCATATATTGAATTGTACGAAGCATTTTATTGCTGGGACAAGCAGCTGCGTGTTGGAGGCTATTTCATCTTCAGGCGGAAATATTATTGTCACTGTCGTCATCAATATCGCTTTGATCTCGCTCTTGCCCATCAAAATATCAATGATCTTATCTAACTCTACAGCTGTAATAACACAACCTATGAATAAGCTTTAAACCACTTCTGGATGTGACTGTCCCCACTTGGAACAGGAACTAGAGACTAGTCAGAGATTGTGCAGAGTATGCTTGATATAGATATCAACTTTTCGGAATAATTTGACATTTCTCCATAATCTCTAAAAGAGGAAAAATAGAAGTACGACTATAGAAATACTTTTCCCAGCTAGGCAAAATTTGTGGTTATTTCTGATCCCTACAAATTCTGATATCTTTATATCCTAGACATGATTGCATTACTTATGCCATTTGGACTAGTGTTTTCTCTTCCTGAATTTTCCAATAATAGAAAGTTGGGGGGATAGTTATGGCATTAGGCAATATCAAGAAGAATAATAGTTCAGACTGTGAGCCTCAGTTCAAACGAGTTTTATGGTATCTAATCGGCAGCACGAAAGGGGGAGCCAATAGGGCAAGGATTCTAGAATTGATTAACTCTCATCCAGCTAACCCTAACCAAATTTCATCTGAATTAAAATTGGATTATAAAACTATTATACATCATCTTTCTGTTTTGTCACAAAATGGATTAATTATCACTGATAATAGAGGATCTTATGGTGCAACATATTTTCTAACACCATTATTGGAAAAGAATTACAATTCATTCAAGGAGATTCTGAGCAAAATTGGGAAAAAGTAAATTAAGCATTAGGGGTGGCAGAATCATATAGTCATGGTAATGTTTGATTTTATGCTAGCTGCAGCTGCAGCTGCTCTGCTCAATATAGCCTTGCTAGGTGGTGTTATGATCACTTATATCCAGAATATGCGATTAATAAAATCCTACTTTACCATAGGCCTTGTTCTAGTTGCTTCTTTGTTTATAGTACAGAATGTAGTCGTAGTAATCTTCTGGTCTAAATTATACATAGCAAGTCCATCGATAAAGAATATAGTTGATACAGCGGCGCCGTATTTGTTCGCTATTAACATTGCACAATCCGCAGGTCTTGCTGTGTTG
>JAICVW010000347.1 GCA_025935105.1 Nitrososphaeraceae archaeon | reverse complement strand
GCCCGGCCTGGAACGGCGGCTCCGGCGCATATTCCAGGCCCAAGCCCATCGTACTCTGCCTTTAGGTATTCCATGCTCATTTTTGCCTTTTCGAATGCTTTAAGAAGTTTCACTATTGTGGAATGTTGTCGAGGACTTTGGTTGGAAGGATTGGAGCTAAGAGTGGATGCGGGAATAGATTTAAAATGGCTCTGCGTATCCTCAAGAAGTTGCTTATAGTTATCCCTTACATATGTGTATTCTTTTAGACAGTCTTCTGAGCTGGTAAACCCACCGGTGGCTATCAAGGCAAGCTCACACACATTGCCTGCTTCGACATCTACATCATATGAAATTTCCAGATCGTTGTCAAAAGAATCCATTAAAACCCTAGACGGTCGCAGATCCTTTGGCGCAACACCAATTGTCCCGTAGAAATGTGCAAGATTTCTTTTTGCTGCAGTTTGGATTTGTAGGCAATTTTCCTTTGTAAGAAGCTTAGAGGAGTTACTCTGAGAGATTGCCGCTAAGCCATAACTAGTAATGTTCCCATCAACTACAAAATGTATTCTAATTTTTCGCCTCGGTTTTTCTATTTTCTTTCTTAGGCTTAACCTAGCATAATCTTCCCGATCCAACAATTCCAAACCCATAATGAATCCCTTAGTATCTGTCGGTACGAATAATGTTCTCTTTACTTGTAGACCAGCCACTTCATGTCTGGTATAGAGGACCCCATTTTCGTGCTTGGAGGACACTACGAAATTTGGTAACCTTTTGCGTACTCCATCATCCATCGATATTTCCATCATGATTCTACCAAAAGCTCTTGCTGGTGGTACGTATAGCCCCCCATTATCGTACCTTGTTCCCATCCATGTCCAGTTGGCAGAAACATTTGCGTTTGATGATCCTACAATATAGGCTTTTTTGCCAGAAAGAATCAGTGGGTTTGTGAAGTTTTTAAAGATAGTATCTTCGCTAGACATGTCAGATTCGGAATCGTCCATCATGTTAGAAGGGATGAAAATCTTTTCTCTACGACTGCTGACGTAGTCATTAAAAGTAAAGGGAATTATAATCTGTTCAAAACCTTCTAGTTTACTCAATATTACAATTTTGTGCTTACTATTCTCATCCAAATCTTCATCTCTCATGATGAGAAACCTTGCGCTTTGAAACGGTTTGAATGGAATAGGACGGTCCTCTGATAGCATGGCTGCATTGACAACATCTTCCGAAGTTGCGATGAAGATTGATTTCTTAGGAATTGGAATCTCATCAACATAGATATCAAGTGACACAATGTTGCCTCCTAAGGGGACAGGAGGATTTAGCAGCGAGAAAATAAACCCTTTAGATCTGCTTTCTCCATTTACTATTGTGGCATTCTTTAGGCTACCATCGATATACGAAAGAACCGTGTGTGTTTTATCCAGAGTCCTAACCATTTAGCACACCCTGGTTAACCTTCTTGAAAAATTTTCATTTGATACTTTAACGCCTCAAAATAGAGAAAAAAATATCCAAATTTTCTTGGTAAACTAAAATATGCCGGAAGATTTTTCGATTCAGTAACCACAGTCTACCGTTTCAAACTAGGGTATTTTAATATTAAACCTGTATTAATTGGCATAGCTCAATATAGCTTATAATATTAATTCAGTTTCAAATTGATGACCACTAGCGTTGAATGATTGCTTAATCGTCACAGTATAATGTTGCTGTTTCTTATTTGGATATTTCAATTGATTAGTTAATTTTTCAAATACTTCGCGAATTACGAGCTATAATACGGGGGCAGCCTGCCAGTACCACCACAAGTCCAAGACCCAGTCTCAAGCCTTACAAGATCCACCACGTAGACGTGCCAGCATGGCTACCCCGCCTTAGGGTTGCTCCCTCCCGGACCTCACCCATTTCAACGATTCACAGTCACGACCACGCCTTCACGTAGTGCGCTGCTCATAACCATCCGACACGGCATGATTTCATTTCCGCAAAGCAAGCAGGTATCTCACACCTATGGATTTACCCGGCAGTTACTGATCCCAGCATAAAGCCGATTTCTGATTTGGGGTACGGCTAGCACCCCGATCCTTCCTGCCTCCGCAGATACTATTAACAAGACACATTATATTTGCTTATCATTTTAGGTTCCATCATCTGAAGTTTGGATAAAAGTGATAGATTAAATAGTTGTAGATTGCATTTTTTCTTTTAAGGAAATTACATGCCATATTATCATCATTGTGGATTTATCAGAACTTTAAGAGTGCCGCAAACAGAACAAATCCGCTGCGTTGATTTTCTTCCACATATTTGACATTCAGTAGAATTAGTTAACGCACCCCTAGTAGAATCTTTTAGGGTTTTTGAGATTTTTGTCACGGTGTTGAAGGTATTATATTTAACTCCAGCATGTTTAGATTCGAGATTATTCAGGAACTCGCGAATGTCTGTCCTAATACTTTCCTTCATATATGGACACTGATCAGACTGAAACGGTATATTCCTAAGTAGTGCGTAAAACACAATTTCATGTTCATAAATTTCTACAAATGGCTTGATCTTCTTTATACCATTGGGCCCATACCGAACTGGCTCTGGGTACATCCAGCCGATCCTCTCAAGGTCTCCAGATAGTAAGTTAATCAAGAAGGTTTGGAGATAATCATCTAGGTTATGAGCTGTCGCAACAACGGTGGCACCTGCTGCTTCTGCCATGATGTCCATTAATCTCCTACGTAAAGTGCCGCACATGGAGCAAGATGTCATTTTATTGGAAGGTCTGTTTTGCGTAGCATAATCCATGTCTGTACCAAAAATCTGACTATAGCTAGAAATTTTAGATTCTACTTTAATGCTGGAACAAAAATCCCGTACTATCTGCAATGATTCCTCTCGATAACCTGCTATCCCTTCATCTATAGTGATAGCAATTAGGTTTGTGCGGTTATGTTCCTCAAAGAACTTCTTTAGAACATACAAGAGAACTAAACTATCTTTTCCGCCGGAAACAGCAACAGCAACCCTATCACCGTGGTCAAGCATGGAGAACTTTTGCATCGTCTTAGCAGTTTTATGTTCTATGGAGAACAAAAAGCACCCCTTACATAAGTATTCTCCTGAATATGCCCGGTGATATACACTCGAACCCTCGTGGCATTTAGTGCAGGTCTTTGACAGAAAGAGCGGTTGTTGATTGCAGACTATTAATCCTTTATATTTATCAAGAGATGATACATCACAATGTTCATAGCTTTATAGCTTCCAAATTGCAACAAAAAGCATTTATGTCTCGGTGTGGACATGATCGGAGAGTGCAACTCAACGATGAGCTTTTAGATGAAATTAATCTCAAAATTATAGACATTTTGAGCGAAGATTCCTCGACTACGTTTGTTGAAATTGCTAGGAAGATCGGAATCTCTGACGCAACTGTCCATCTTAGAGTTAGAAGGTTGATTGCGAGCCGAATTATTGGCAAGTTCACGATTTCAGTGAATAACAGTCGATTAGGTTATGACCACCTTGCGTTCTTGGGAATCAATGTAGAACCAGGTTTTGCAGAACAGGTTGTTTTAGGTCTATCAAATGTGGAGGCAGTTTTGGAAATTCATGAAATGCATGGTAGGTTCGATCTCATGCTGAAAATTCGATCGAAGGATTTGGAGGAAATGAGAGATACGGTTGTACACAAGATTCGTACGTTACCTCACATTTTGGAAATAGAGTTAATGGCTGTGTTAAAATCAAGGAAAGAAGAACAAATGGTTCCTTTGAAGGGTGACATAGCTCAGAAAACTGAATCTGCGTTTGCCTAAAGCTTGTCAGAAAAAGGCTCAGTGTTTTTGTTTCTCTTTCTTCGAAGCCTGCCACCAGTCAAGATAATCGTCGTGCAATTGGCTTCTTCTATTGATTGACCCACTTTCTGCTTTATCTCGTAGTTCATCAATCTTTTCTCTTGAAGCAAATATCCCACAACTTTTGCAGAAGAAATTCTTGCTAATTGGATCAAATTTTAGATCACCGCCGCACTCAGGACAGAAACTCGCCAACCGTTTTATAGCGATCAAATTCCTAATAAAAGCATTGTGTAGAGTGAAACTGCCATTTGGGTATAAGATACTTGATCAAATTTTGTCAATTGCTAGGCTCATCAGGATGTTGAGCCTGGT
>JAICVW010000198.1 GCA_025935105.1 Nitrososphaeraceae archaeon | reverse complement strand
TGCTACATACAACTACTCAGGTGATACACAATAAATTTAACAAGGAAATTGAATTAATCGACGGAATTAGGAAAAAACTGAATGGTTGTCTTAGCCAAATCCACTCGAAATTAATACTAGAATATAACATCATTTTGAAACCAATAATTTTAAATCGATCGATTTCAACTCTTGATTACTTCTGCTGTTGATAGGTAAAGACTTTTGTTGATTGTTTATGCCGTTTCACTAAGTGTATGTGGCGAGCTTTAGAAGGACTATAGTACATTCGTCGAACGAACTGAAAAAATTATTATCCATCTGTGTTTAATTCCTAACATTGGCTAATCAAGCTACCGATTTGTTGTTTAAGATGCTAAATCCTGTCTATTTGCTTATTAATAGGAGGTCGGATAGAACCAGACGTCTGATGAAGCTTACAGAGCAATCAATTGAGACTAACAAACCCAAATTGCTGCTTATAATATCTGGATTGGTTATTGCGATACTTTCGCCGGTCATTGTACTCCCGAGGATCAATCATCCATTCTTTGTGTACAGAACCTCTATACACCTAGCAAGTATTACTATTTCGATTTTCCTCATAGTAGTCTCTATTCTTACTTACAAAAGGACAAGAAGTATCAAGATCTTGTATACCACTGTTGCATTTCTATCGCTATTAGTCGTTGAGCTTATATTCTTACTTCAAATCGTCGATGGATCGAATAGAATTATGGTACCTCTTGCATACAGCGAGTTACCTCATATATTCCTCCTGACTATGTTGGCTTTATTTGGAATCGGCGTGTTAAGGGTGGACAAGTAAGAGAGTCAGAAATGGAATCTTTACAGAGTTACCAAGGGCCAAGACGTGGTAGCAAATCTTTGATCCTCAAGCAAATCGAAGAAAGTCCTGGAATAAGGTATAGGGAGCTCCTTAGATTAACTGGCCTAACTAACGGCGGACTTGAATATCACTTAAAAATTCTTGAAAAATCACATCAAGTTAGGGTAGATCGCCACGATGGTAGAAGGACCAGATACTATTCCCTTAATATCTCAGCCGAGGAGTCAAATATTTTGGGATGCATAAGAAATAGGGTTGCAAGGCAAATCGTGTCATTCATACTCGAACATGATTCATGTACATTTGGCGAGATAGTGGAGTACATTCAAAAGGCACCATCCACCGTGTCTTGGCATTTAAAGCGGATTTCTGAGGCTGGGATAATTTCAGTAAGTTACGGACAAGATTGCCAACTTTACAGCATTACTAATAGTCATGTTATAAATGAAGTTTTACGTAAGTACGGGGATAGCTTCCAGGACAAAGTAACTGATGCATATTATGAGATGTTCGGTGAAATTTAACGGGTCACTATCAGTTTTGCTCCAGTAAGTATTTTTGGATCTGATAGGCCTCATTAATGCAATATACCACACCTCTCAAGATTTCGTGTTCTAGAGCTAACTAGAGCTGGAATTTGACGGCGAAACAAACTCCCCTGTTGTGCTATCAAGAAAATAGATGTTATGATTGTGCCTTATCTCCCATGCAAAATAGCTCCCTGTGGTTAGCGTCGGCTGCGTTTTGCCTATGAGTTTGCCAATGACATTAGAGTTAATGTTAGAAGCAAAAATGCCACCGTCGCCTCTCAGATACACATACATAGCCGAAAAGTCGCTCGCTCTATATTTTGTAAGGTTAAGATTGTGTGCGACAATCGAGACCGCTTCATCCGCAGAAATCGGTGCCGAAAAATAAGTAGGAAATAATAGCGAACTTTGCAAACCAAAGTAGACAAAAACAGTGGCAACACCGCCAACCACAAATAAAAATAACATTCTCTTATCCACTTGTCGTATCCCCGTACTTTTCATAAATTATCATTATAATTTCTACAGCCTCCGTATGATGATACCTGCTTAGCATCCATAATGCGCGAAATAATAATCATTCTATCAGTTACTACTCATTCTAAACTTGCAAGATCGATTTACAATAACCTTTCAAGGGAAGTAGGATCCTCTCTTGTATCCCCACCGGCTGACCTGATTTTAAGACATCTATCCGTCGAGTTGCTTCCCATGAAATCTACCTACATTTTCAGGGGCATATTACAAGCACTTTTGTAACGCCATGCGTCACGCATTCGTCGCGGCAACAAGATTAGAACACATTGTCATCTTAGCCCTTTACTATAATGTTATTCGCATACCCTGTAAAATTATTTAATGAAGCAACATGATACATTGATTTTTAATTCGCAACAAGTTGTTCTGTTAATGTCCTTGGTACTCATACCGTATGCAATATTCTAGAACAATGATTATACCGTTTCTTTTGGCTATTTTGAAATTGCCTCATATTAGTAATTAATTATAGCACAATTAATTTTTTAAAATAATAGAACATTTTAAATTTAATAGAATCATTTCGGAATATGTGATCCCTAATCTGGAGTCACTTTGTAAAATTCAGTCGTATTTAATGAAAGAATTTAGCTAATATCATTGATATTATGAGATCGTGTTGACTAATAAGAGCAGAAGGCAGCTTGACTAAAAAAATAAATCAGAAAGCTTATGAACAAAAGGAATCTATTAGGAATTAGTCTTGTTGGGCTCGGAATATTAGTAGTTACTATTCTAGCCTATAATTATTATCTGATATCTCTAACTCCCCACTTTGCAGGCATTGACAAATTCGGAATAAAGGAAATTTACGCTACTAAGGCTGGGGGACAAGAATGGTTTATGAACATGAATGACCCGGCAGGAGACCCAAGAATTGGCGGTGAGGGACCAAAAACCACCTTTGTCCAACAAAACGATGATGGCAGCTGGAAAGTCCAAAGCACAGAGGTACGTTTTGGAGTGTTGACCTCGGCAGGATATCATCCTGATCTAATCACGTCCCTAGACCAGCAAGTTCTAGCTTCTCAAGGATACATCCAATCGCCTAATGATTGGAAAAATGTTGAAATGACTGGGTACTTCAAGGTGAATAGCTTTACTCATTCAACCCAAAACGGGCCTGCACATATAGAACTACTTGCTCGCGGCGGAAGAAATACCCATGATATTGGAACAATCGATGGGCTTTCGAGGCAGTGTGAAGCAACCACGTACCATTCAAATACTTACGTGGATGGCCGGGTTAAATTTGAGAAGGACCTGGAACATACCATCGGCTATACTTCAAATGATCCGGAAAAACTGCATGCCATTGCTCCACTGGTCGGTAGTTGGATTGGCATAAAAGCAGTTTTTTATAACGTCAAAGATGGACATTCAGTAAAATTAGAACAATGGATCAACAACAATAATAATACGTGGCATAAGGTGCTCAGCTATGTTGATCACGGTCAATGGGGAGGCGGAGACCCTGATTGTGGCGGCTCCGATAATCAGATTATCACCTGGGGAGGTCCAATTGCTATCTTTAGATGGGACAATATTGATGATATGGACGTAAAGGACTTCAGCGTCAGAGAAATAAACCCTCCAACCTGACGAATTGTTCTTTATAGTACCATTGCTAGGGCTAAAAATAGAATAAAGATATTTTCTACTATGCTCTTACAGCTTTGTCTGAAAGAAGGGGGTTTCTGAGTCAGTAGTCCAGGTATGTAGGTGTGGGTTTGACCAATTGACGACCAAAATATTGTTTTTTGTTGACCAAAATGACCGAAATGACCGAAATTGAAAATTTGTAGGGGATCCATATTCGCAGAGTATTATATCCATTACAGGTTCAAATATACGCAGAACTTGAGAATTGCTGTGATATCTGTTTCAAGAAACCTCTACTGGGTCCATTGCTTGATATATTCTGTATAGATGGATGCATCTATAGCTTTGTTCTATTCGAGCATAAAAAAGAACTGCCACGGTTTAAGATACAAGATATGAATGAATGTATTCTTTATCTCTATAAAACCCAGTAGAATCATAATGGGATACTCTGTCTGATTTAAGTGCCGGTAGCGTAGAATCGACCGGAAGAATTGCAATATCCCACTTGGCCACGTGCATTCTTAGTGGCACCCAATCCAATCCCACTTTTTGATCTTTTCGTATCCTATTGCTCTCGGGGAAACAGTGAGAATCACACTGCCAACTCTTTTTGTTCATGCGCGATGTGTTGAACATAACGAAAAAGCAAAAGGCTTTCTATCGTAGATATATCTAATACCTAGGCCCTCTTTCTTTCTCATTCAACAGAACATGTTTTTCTAAGAGGCCATAAGGTTACCGTAGATGGAATTCGCTTTAAATCCTCAATTCATAAGCATCAATCATAGTTACATCGTCGACATAAACTCCAATCTGAAAAATTCCAATATTTCATCATCAAGTATGCAGAACTCTATCAAATTAATTGTCGTATTAGTGCCAAATTTTTTTAGGAAATTCTTCGATTCTTCTAATAATATCCTGGCGCATTTATCTTTTGGAAATCCAAATACACCAGCACTTATTGCAGGAATGGAAATAGTCTTGAAACCACGATCAGAAGCGAGCTTCAATGCGCTAAGAATTGTCTTTCTTAACTTATGATCCTCATCTCCTTGACCCATTTTTGGACCTACGGCGTGTATAATTGCAGTACAAGGCAACGCTCCGGAATTGGTAATAGCTGCAGAACCAACTGCTACGTAGCCAATCTTATCACTCTCCTTTTGAATAATAGTACCTCCTTTCCTCACAATCGCTCCAGCAACACCTGCACCATGTTTCAAATAGCAATTAGCAGCGTTAACGATGGCATCAACTTGCCTCTCAGTGATGTCGCCTTTTACAAGCCTGATATTTTTATCATGATTTATTTTAATCTCCGTTATAATGCTCAATGGTAAAGAGAATTAGTAATATCGCTTTTATTAAATGTGGGATCTTCATTAAAAGTGATCGCACCAGCTCAAAGCCTTAAATTTGTCAACTCCACCCTTTAACTCTGTCTGAACCTCTAATCTCACAGTCGAAAAAGTGCGAAATAGTACGAGAGCACAAACTAAAAAACATACTAATTACTTATGAGCACAGAGATTATGACTAGTGCAATTTGATGTTAGTGACACGAAGAGATGTTCGCTTCAGCAGGATTAAATAGTGATTTTTGTCAATATCCAGATACGTTGGCTCATCCAGCCCTTTTAATAATGTGATAACCAAACTCTGTCTTTACAGGTTCTAAGGTAAGCTCGCCTTTCTTTAGTCTAAACGCAGCTTCCTCAAAATATTTGACCATCATGCCTCTTCCGAATGAACCCAAATCGCCTCCTCGTTTCGCACTCCCTTTATCGATAGATAATTCTCGTGCCAGATTTACAAAACCTTCTCCTTTCTTCAATCTTTCAATAATCTCAAGTGCCTCGCTCTGCTTCTTTACAAGTATGTGTGAACATTTTATTTTGTCTGCCAATCTACCGATCCGTCTATGTTGAACTCAAATATTACTATATTGAAAATGGCTGAGGATCCATAATGCTAGCGTAGACTCATTTGCCCCCAGCAGCCTTTGCCCATGATGTTAACAAACATATTATTGCAGGGGGACAAAACCCGATATTGCGCCCCTTGCAGGTATAGTTGGAGGTGATCCTTTATTGGGCCATAAATAAGGTAATCAAACTCGGCACCTCCGTAATAATTGGTCTGTTTATCGCTGGTCTAGCATATCTATAATATCAACGAATTGGAATGAAAGAGAATTACCGTGGCATCATATTAAACCGTGATAGGGCAAAACGGATGGGAATAGGTTTGTGTACAGGTTATTAGACGGTCTACAAATTTGTTCTACAATTTTATAATTTGTCTGTAATGTTAGAATGAAACTGGGTGTCAAAATCTATCTCATTATTAAGAAACGTA
>JAICVW010000077.1 GCA_025935105.1 Nitrososphaeraceae archaeon | reverse complement strand
TTTAGTTGACATCAATATGCCACATATGAACGGGTTTGAACTATGTGAAAAGATGTTGGCTATTGATATTAATATTAAAGTTTGTTTCATGTCTGCTGAGAAATAAACCGTGATGCATTCCGAGAAATTCATCCATCTCTAAGCCTTGGATGTTTTATCAAAAAACCAGCTATGATTGATCATTTGATAGGTAGGGTCATGCAGGGAATTGGATTAGGACAAGTCCAAAATGCTGACATTCAGCTGATGTTGGAAGTTATGGACTCATCTTTTCTATCATAGTTCCACACCACACGATAATTGACACACGTTCTATATTCTACTATTTTGCCTGTTAAATCTGTCACTTCTATACCTCTAATTCCATGAATTGTCTTGGCGGCCTCTGTAATTGCGACCTGTGCTGCATCCTCCCGGTTTTTGTCAGAACGATTAGTTCTACTATATTTGCAAGCGACATACCTTTTCATTTAATTATCTCTCTTTGGGACGTCGGTGCCAGTCATAGCTGCATGCTCAGCTGCAATGTCGAGGCTCTCTAGAGGGCCTTGAATGTCATCAAGTAAAACATGATAGAATTATTAGCCTCCATCTGAGGTAACATCAGATGGACTTTCTTTCACCTTCTTCATTCCAAGCTTTAAGATCTACCTCAAGAAATATGGATTCATTGTACTTTGCACCGGCGATCCAGTTCTTTAGTTCTTTCTGCCAATCAATATCATTTTCAGTATTCTCAGTATTCGTTAGTAGGGTATTCTCAAATGCATCAACAAATCTTGTATAATGGTCTCCTACTTTGGTTACTGCTCTAAAAGTCTCATCTTCCTTTAAACCAATTGCAAATTCATTTTTATTTTCATTAGTATAAATACAAATTAATGGGTTAGAAGATTTTGTTCATATTACATAATTCTATTTAACGTTATAATGTTTTTCCGATTCCCATTCCCATTTCCCCATTCGGATAACGATGAAGTGTTTCAAGTCTTTGATCGCAAAATCTAAAGTTTAGGGTCTACATATAAATAAACAAAAAGGAAGGACAGGCTAGATTTGGATCTAGTCGATTCGTAGACATTGAAGGCAGGTGTCCAATAATTTGGCAATAGAAAACCAATAATTTGGCAATAGAAAACCTTGTACATTCTGCAGGTGGTGGATTTCTATTTGGTGCAGTAACAGGATATGCCCATCAGGAAAGTAATGAAGATAGCTGCTATTGTTATTGGATTATTTGTGGTTGGTCTTTCATATCTATCATACAAAGGATGGATAGATGTAAGATGGATAGAAATGGAGAATACGACACGAAGTACATTGACAAGTCTGGGAAGAGGGTCGGTTCATGCGCACACAGCAACTCAATTTGTAGTACATTCAACCAGTGTAGAAGCAGGTTTAGTAGAAGCTGCCTTTGGATTCATGCCAGGTCTTACGCTTGGATTAAAGAGAGGATAGTCAAGATCACCCCATTTATTGATAGGTATTTTGACATGTACAAGTGAGCATGTAGGCAATTCATGCTCTTCTTGCGTCAGCATACGGGCTACAACTGGTCATATCATGACGTACTTCTCCATTTACATTGCATTAATGCTTCCATTCTGGGGATATGCTGTTCCACCATGAACGGTATGGCTTAGCATCCCTGCCAATTTCATCTTTTATTCTAAATTCAATTGAATAAAACATATTCTCCATTGCATCAGTACCGCCATCATCATACAACTCCTTACCAATTTCTTCCACACGTTTCTTTTTTGATTCAAAATCTGGGGCAGTAGGATTCTGTATGTTATATATGAGGATGTCATAGAGTTCTTCTTCTAGATATGCGTCCATTAGCACTATCTCACGATAGACATTTTTATGCTTTGGTTGGATAGAATTGCCTAGGCTGTCTACTTTTTGGCGTTGGTTTCAGCCGAACCTATGATTATGGGTCCTTTTATTTTCATGGCATAAATCGATAGAATGGTTAGAGATAATTTCTAGGCATAAACAAACAGATATAAAAGAACAATAAGATTTGAAATAACAATACCAACTGACTATGCTTCTCAAAGACCTATGTTGGTCCGTTACTCTCGGCCTACCTCCAGTATCTCGTTTAATACCCAATTCAATGTTTCAATTATTGGCCATAATTGGTTTCTGATCTCTTCATTGATTTGTCCATCTTAATTTTTGTTTCTTTAATTTTATCTTGAATTCTCTCCTCCAGAATTGATAATTCGTCCATAAGATCACGATTGATCCGACCATTTTGATATAATCATTGTAGTACACCGGGAAGAGGGAGAGCCAGCAATGATGACCTAAATCTATCCTAATGCCCTGCAGAATATTGTTTGGTAATATAATTGTACGTAAGGTGTTGTACTTGTATGGCTGGTACAAACAGAATAGATAAAACGGAGAAAGTGGGAATTACGTTACCTATTTCCCTGCTAGAACAAACCGACAAGGTGCGTGGCGACATTCCTCGGAGCACATTCATCCGAAGAGCACTACAGCAATTTCTTAGGAAAGAGGGTAAATGATTACAACGGCAGATATTGCGCCCTTTGCTGGGACGGTCGGAGGAGGATTCTTTCTAAGTTTTATCGCAGGTTGGGCAATTAAAAAGGTAATGAGATTGGCCGCGATAATAATTGGCCTCTTTATTGCGGCATTAGCATATTTGGAATATCAACGCATTCTAAACATTGATTGGAATAGAATAGAAATAGCATCCCAGTGTTGTTCGGCGAATTTTAAAAACGTCCTAGACGGGTGATCGAATCCGCTGAATATATCAAATTCCTCTAAAACAAAGGCATCCATGGGCTGATAAACATGGTATCCGTTTCCAGACCACAGGACAGTCGGTTTGGCACCGCCTAATTTTTCCTTTAAATTCTTTAACGTTACGCTTAATGCAAGTACATGCGCCCGCTCATTTTTGAATGTAGATTTGTCTAGGTCAATGAACAGGAGAGACGGGGCCTGCCGATTGATGCCATTCCATTCGGTGTAGGAGGGATATGCGTTTATTTTACAATCAACGGCGCCAGAATATTGATATAAATTTAATGCATTTTCTTTGCTAAACACCTCTAATTGTTTGTTGCACGTTTTCTGTGTGGATATGGTTCTAGGGAAGATGGGTTCCTGGAAATGAGAGAGAATAAAATTTAACCCATTGCGGAGGTTCTGCTCATGATTGGAGATTAGAAAGAATTTCCACCCCCACACGTAGAGACAAATTATAATTAGAAAGAATACCCCCTTGAAATATTGTTTTATGTATTATAGCATCATATAGCACATTATTGATAGCACTACGCGGGGGTGGGTTTTCTTTCTTATCCTCATCGCAGCGTCCGGGGGATTTTTCTTTCTCATCCTTCTGTTCCTCTTCTCCACCATGGAAACGCCTTGTACCTCCCTTCTTTAGTCTCATGAAATCTTGGGATAGGAACCAATCAAATTGAGGTTTCAGTGTCATTTGGAGGCCCGGTCTCCCATTCTTGTTATCGTCAGACTCATCCTCGGCTACGACATCGTCATTCAATAACACCAGTCCCACGGCCTTTAATTCCGTCATGACCCTACGTGCGGTAGGCAGCGTAGTGTTGAGAAGTCTGACCACATCACGTGTTTTTAGATAGCCATTGTTCGAAATTAAAAGGTCAAATATTTTCGATCTCTCCAATGACGCGGTAGATAATACAATCTGTATGATTATCGGTATGTCATCGATGGTAATGTGGTCCCTTCCTTGTGACAAGGCATGCCCGGCTGCTAGGTTGTGAAGGATGGTAATGGCCCTAGTTGGATCTTCTACATTTGAAAGGGAATATGCGTATTGAGATCCCTGCCTATCTTTTGTTTCCCATGTTGGGACAGAGGCTCTTAATGGTCCTAATAATTGGGCTAATTTCACGATGTGCTTTCGAATCATCTCTTCGTTCTTATCATAATTCATAGAAATTTTTGATGGTCCCTCTTTTTCCGAGAGAACGTGTATCATTATCTGGTGCTAACACTGCAACTCCAATATTTACAGCACCTGCAGTACATACAGATACAGTATTAGGATTTAGCTTAAGAGTTATGGACAATCATGGAGTTATTAGTACTAATCCAGCTGTAGTATATATTATGATAAAGCATAACCCTTACATTGGCCCGACTCTCATTAGCTTCAGCCGTGTCAAATAGCACGTTAGCCTCGTCAAATAGCACTAACACGCCATCTGTCCTACCGGTTTCTGTCAATGGTAATTCACTAATTGATCCATCGTCGACGCAGTCTAGCAGTTCTTCCTCTAGCGGGCATAGTCACACACACCATAGCTCTAGTAGTGGCAGTAGTAGCAGCTCTGGAAGTGAAAATCATGATAACGGGAATGGCGGTCACAGTAGTGAATCTCACCATGGCAGTGGCGGAGGACATGATTTCTTTCATGGTGCGTTCTCACATTTTGGTCAGTCAATCAGTAAGTCAGTTTCCTCACATTTCAATCAGTAAGTCAGTCAATCAAAGAAACAAACAAGCCAGGCACCCAGGGATAGGAAATAACTAGGCTTGGACGTGTTGGTGGATGAATACTCGCCAACAGTGGTTATACAACTTACTATATCAACGGGTCAAGTCTAAATGGTGTTTTTAATATTTTGAAAATGAGTCGTTGGTAACTCAATATGAATATGAAAACTGAAAATTGAAATAACAAACGCAATCTCCATTATAATTGAAATTGAAAGTAGACATCTCTAGCTTGTTGGTAACGATATCGGGGCACTTTTCAACACGGATTGTGAGGTGTGCACATCATGCTACCTGTTAGATTCATATAATTGGTGCCATTTGATCTTTTTATGTCAGTATGGTTCTGCTGAGTTATTGCAAATGCCGTTGAGGAACTCTGTATAGTGACTGTGCCGATGCCAATCATCACACCTGCCACAAGTGCTAGACGTGCGATTACGAGTATTCTGTTTTTTTGCATGGGTTGGAGTCTTCACTCTAGTATATAACGATTAGTATCATAAGGTCCTTGAAGATGACTGTTCGGTAAAGCTAAGGCTAAAAAAAGCCACTACCATTACAGATATGTATGCTGCATTTGACCTATGCCAGTTAACGTAAATTAGCTTAAACTCCCATTGAGATAGGTACGCATATTTTATTTAGTTCTAGTGTGCTTAGTCTCATCTCGTATCATCTTATGGACAGTGGAGACTATTATGATAGGATAGTCCTGATTATCTAGGCGTACCTTTGTTATTAGTGGCATTCTGTGTAGGAAATTGTAGTTTTGGTAGTGGCCCTGATCCAGGAGGAAGCGGCGGAAACTTTTCAGGCTTAACGTATTCTGTGGGCGAGAAAAAATCAGTACGCAATTGTTGTATCGTGTGTAGTATTTTGTCTCCTACTTCTACAGGGACAGCAGTCATTGCATAGGTTTCTATTTGTTCCATGTATATCTCGAAGAAGGTGCCAAGTGAACTGTTACGTTGGATGTAGTAATGGTCTTTGTTTGTGACATTATCGTGTCCTATATACTCCATTCCTAGTCTCTGCAGGAATTGATGCATAAATTGATGTTGCAAGTATGGGCCAAAACCTGGAGTGGGCTTTGTTTCATTTACTGGAAAGTAGCCCATTGCTGGAGTCGGAGTTGTTACGAGGGGAGTCGGAGTCAGTCTGTGTCCAGTAATGCTACCGCAATGATTACAATTTTCATTTCAATTTTCCTTCGCGTATGTGGGTAAAGATAATACAGCATCGAACCATTCACAGTCCATATACTCGCCCATACATATACTTGAATTCCTTTGCGGCTCTTGTTAGATTATATTTTGTATCTATGTCAAAATGTTGTAAGGTACCTGGAGCTACGTCAGCAAAGCTAACGTTATCTAACGCGATAGCTACGGTTCTACCTGATGTTTGGTCATAGAAACCTACGGCTACCGGAGGGATATCTGTCATTTCTGGTAGCACATTTCTTTTTATTCCCTTAAAGTGATAATGACCATCGGTAGAATTTATGAAAAAAATGACATTGCCAACAAGAGCGTGGTTGTCATCTTCTATAGTTAAAGGTAATATTGGCAGCCCAGACTTTACTTCATTTATTATTTCAGCAACCAGAAAGAGAATAGGTGATCACAAACACTACCCCATATTTGCAGTTTGTAACCCTACAGGAAAGAACCCTGGAAATGTTTGGGTTATTTCTACTAAGGCACATTATGGAAATGAGCATTGCTATATTTCCTGAGGATTTGCGAAGATAGTTAATTTTGCTACTCAAAAGGGGGACTGGGTTCTAGACCCTTTCTCAGGTAGAGGGACAACGGGAATTGTTTCGGGTCTTCTTGGCAGAAACTTCACAGGTATAGACCTGTATGAAGAGAATGTCAAGAGTACAAAGAAAAACATTTCAGATGCCATCAATGGTAAGATCTCTTTAAAATTGCAAGATCAGAGAATTTCTCTGTGGGTAGCAAGATTCAAGCAATAGCTTCTATGATGGCATGTATGATGTTCAAAGATATTGCTATGATAAAACCCTATTCTTAATGAGCTAGAAGAATTTGAAAGATTGTACTACTTAATTTTGGAGAAAACAATAGAGGAAGTTAATAAGAAAATAACGAATGCAAGCGCTGCTGAGCCAGGGACTCCTAGCTACGAAGAATTATTCTCTGTTCCGAGCCTTTTTTGGCAACCATTTCATATTTTTATAGACTTCCTGAAGACATACTTGACTCGACTAATAACTATATGGTCAAGAGTAATTCAGGACAAAGATGTAAGTTGTATTCCATGATCTTCGCAAAATTCGCACAAATTCAGACTCACTCATTTAAAATAATGGCTTCTCATGTATCAGAAGAAGTGGTTTCCAGTGCTGTTAACTCATCTTATACTTTATTGCAAAGCAGTACTACAGAAGAGCTAACAAAACAATTACGAAAATTGAAGAAATACGGTGTAGAAGAGGAAGCGAAGGAATTACAGAGGTTCTTGAGAGGCATTAATGAAGGTGAGTCGATTAGAGAATACTTTTATGATCCAATACACTTGTGTATGTAATCCACTATTATTGCTTTAGCATTTTATTCCCTAAAAACCTCAAATACAGCCATCACGTTAGTAGAATTTCATTGTATAGGACAAAATGTATGACGCTGTCTCTGGGGTTATCATTGACAGCTATACTTGCATTATCGTGTTTATCTACTAGTATTTTTAAACAACAATACCAGGCGGTAGCTCAACCATACGTCCAGACAATAAAATATAGAAATATAGTAATAGATTTAGGGAATGGATTAAAGACAAATGCTCAGCTTAGCCTTCCTGCTATTGGAATAGGTCCATTTCCTGGTGTTCTTCTTATTGCTGGCTCTTGTGCTGGTGATAAGAATGGAACGGTCGGATTTGTTCACAAGAATGGTCCAAAACCACTTACACCGTATTTGCAGATAGCTCAATATCTATCAGAAAGAGGCTTTGCAACACTCAGATATGATAAAAGAGGTATTGGTGCAAATTCCACAATTAACCAGAACGTATGGGGAAATGCTACAATCAATGATCTAATTCAAGACAGTAAGAAAGCTTTGAATGTTCTTATACAACAGCCTGAGGTAGATCCTAAAAGGATAAGCATAATTGGTCATAGTGAAGGTACAATTATTGCTCCTAGAGTAGCAATTGATAATTCTACGAAAGTAAAGAACATAATAGTTATGGGCATGGTATCCCAGAACCTTAGAGATCTAGTGGACTATCAATATGTATACCTACCATTAGAGTACGCAACACAAGTATTGGATAAGAATCACACTGGATTAATATCATTACCGCAAATAGCAAAGAATCCGTTTAGGTATTCAGTTTTGCTGAATTTATTGCTGCCGTCTACTGTGCAGCATACTTTTTTGCGTACTCATGATATCAAAGTCATAACCAACGCTCTAGTAAAGGACTTTGCAAATAATGCGACTAAAGCTGGACACATAAGTATTGATAAACAGCTTAGACCTTTTCTGATAAAGACATATGAAAAGGTCTCAGCTTTGAATCTGTCCAAATGTAATAACACGGCTGGATGTCCTGTATTGATCAGGTCAGAATTTAATTTGATACCAACTCTAAGCATCATCGGCAATGTCTCTAAATCTACAGGTATCCTAATACTCAATGGAGAAAATGATTCTCAGACTCCAGTCCAACAAGCGTTTCTCTTGCAACAAAGACTGACTAATGTAAATCATCCTGACCATACGTTGATAACATATCCAAATCTAGGACATCTATTCTATCCTTCATCACAATGGTCGACAGGAGTTGGACCAATTGAACCTTATGTTTTAGCAGATATTTATGCATGGCTTGAGGCTCATTCAGGTCTTTCACATTCGTTTTATACTACTGCTGCTACCAGTAATATAGCAAATATGACTTCATTGAGTACTAATACAACTTCTAATTCCTCTTCTAGCAGCAAATGATGAATTTAGATTTTTTCGCTCCCCATACTTTTCAGCTGCTGTAATAAAGAAATTCGTCATGAATTCCAAAAAGCGTTCTAAGATTCTAAAAAGGCTACTCCTCCCTTTAAAATTTGGCTCACTATTTTTGGCCACCTTTTACAATCCGATCTTTGAT
>JAICVW010000105.1 GCA_025935105.1 Nitrososphaeraceae archaeon | reverse complement strand
TGCAATCGGTTTAAATTTTTATCAAGATGTTTGTCAAAGTATCATTTTAATCCTGTCCTGCTGTGCCTTCGAGCGTCTGTTTTCCTTTCATTTTCTTCTCGGACATGGTGTAGTCTGTCCTTCTCGTGTAAGAACTCTTTACCACAATTACGGCACTTAAAAACAGGTTGTCTATGTACACTCTTCATGTGCTCAGTCAGTTCATCTGATTTATTGAAGCTCTTATGACATTGTTCACATCGCCTTCTTTGAGGGATAAACAGTATCATACATGTAATTTATCTGAGCACCTGCCTATTAAGCATCTCTGAAGTCTCCACTACTACAGAGAATCTCTTACCCCGGAGCTCAAAAAAAGAGAAGAAACGTCAGAGCTAGGAATTATTTTCTACGTCTTAGGGCTGATGCAATCACATAAGCTAATCCTACGCTCAGTCCAAATGTTAGGGGAATCCATACTCCAAAGCTATCCCAAGTGGCAGGGACTACTTGTTGAAGCAGTATGTCAAATACCATGCACTAGAGTAAGGACTATGACTATATTAGATTTTCTGATGTTTTGCTCGGTAACGTTCGATTACAATAGCTGGAAAACAAGCCAGTCTGTTTGATTTATGTCGTGTGGGCATATATATAGAAACAATGCCCCAAATATCGATTTAGTAATGGCTAAGTTCTTACGGTCAAATCATATTCATTCCAGTCAGGACGCTGATGTAGCGTTGATAGGAGTACCAGATGAATCTAAATCCTTGGCTCTACGCAAAGGCACAAACAAGGCTCCTGACGTTATTCGTAAGGCATACAACGATATGGGATATTTTGAAAGGAATGGTAGAGTCATTCCAATAATGCCTATGCGCGGTACATTATTGAACAAGCGTATAGTTGACCTAGGGGATTTTACCAGGGATCAGCTTTATGACTTGATAGTCGGCCTAGTGCGCTCCAACAAAATACCCATAGTTATTGGTGGCGACCATTCTATTACCACTATAATATTGAACGCGATTGGTAGCTGCTTGGGTAAGGTTGGTTTGCTTTATTTCGATGCTCATCCAGATTTTGTAGCTTCTACTCGAGATTACTATGGCTCAGTAATCACAGATTCAGCTAGGGTTATTGAATTTAAACATAGTATGCTAATTGGGACTAGGGCCGCGGAGCAAGAGGAGTTAGAGAACGCTCGCGACGTTGGATTGGAGGTTTCCTCCCCGCTAGATATTTTAGAGCTTGGAATAGTAAATTTTGCAAATAAAATTGTAAAAAAATCAAGCGGTATCAGAAGATATATTTCAATCGATCTTGATAGCATTGACCCAGCCAGCGCACCTGGCGTCTCTATCCCATCCGCCGGTGGCTTATCAAGCATAGATCTTATCTATCTGCTCAAGCGCGTAGCAAGTATGGGAATAATTGGCATGGATGTTGTAGAGTTGTCACCAGATTACGATCTTAACAATCTCACCTCTAATCTGGCGGTTAGGATTCTTACCGAGTGTATTGCTTCACTCGAACCAAGTAGTTAGCTTCCATTCCCAATCATTGTTTGTCTTAGAGGTAATAGAAGTAGTATATTAGCACAGCGGTAATCTCACCTCAAATCATTTTGAAAAGTCTTCATGATGCAAGCTCTTGATAAAAGCCTTCCAATTGTGCTTTATGATGAAGAAGTATATCTTGAACATATTTTCGTTCTAGAGTAAATCTTTCTTGACATAATATCTCTTGATTCACCCTGCTAATTACCTACGATGACCTACCTTTATGAAATCCACTGTTATCAGGGTGATACTTTCCAATATGTCGTAGCTAGAACCGCTAGACTCTCGGAAGAGAAAGTACGACAGGATGTAGAAAAAATGAATCATGCATTGGGGTCTGAGATATACAGGAAAGGCATGAAGTACGTTTTTGTAGCAGCTACTAATTCCAAAGCTGCAGGTGATATTCGGGAACAAAATAATCGAACAAAGACCGTTTCTGTGAAACGGAAATGATAGATCTTTCGTGAAAAGCAAATCAAGTGGGCTCTACCACTCGTGCGAGCTCCAAAAAATGCAAGACAACTTTATGATTTAGCAGTGCTAAATCAGAAGGATCTCGCGAATATAATCGAGTTATTCCTCAATCGATCGACTGATCTCAAATCCAATCTTGACTTCTGCTTGATACTCTAATACTCCCTTTTTTACTAGGATTGTTACCCTGCCTAGTTCAGCCCATTTTATGTTTTTTATAGTCTTTGAAGATTCCTCAATAGCATCCCTTATCGCATCATCTATTCCTTTCGTTGAGGTTCCTACTATGTCTATATACTTGTAAACCATTGATAAGACTGATCGAATTACTTGGATATGAATAATACGGAGTCTTAGCACTGAGTGTGGCTATCGGGCATTACTTTCAGTATATGTGCAACAACTGCTATACGTTATAATTTATTGGTTTTCAGGCAAGAACCAACAGGTATGGTCCCAGAAATGACGAGTGACCTGTATGTATTGTTAGAATTACATAAAGGAACTTGTAGAGAGAGATAGTATATGAAATATGTTGTAACGACTCGACAGCTGAGTGATCTCATGGCCGAACAATCAGATCCGAACAATATCCTCTTGATTGATACTAGGCCATTTGCTAACTATATTAAAGGACACCTCCCCGGAGCTGTAAATATTGATTTGATGCATTTTCATTGGATCGACTCCTCCAAAAATGGGATTAGGCAGTTCAATGAGCAGACACGCATACTGCTCTCAAATATCGGAGTTGATTACGACAAGACTATCGTCTTTTATGATGAAATTTCTGGTCCTTCTGCCGCTAGAGGGGTATGGCTACTCATCTATTTTTCCCACGGGCAGACATTCCTACTGGACGGAGGGTTCAGGGCATGGCAAAGAAATGAAAATCGGATAGAATATGAGCCTAACACCTTCAATCCTACAAAGTTCAAGCCAAAACTGAATTCTAGTATACTTGCAAATCTTACCCACGTGAGGTCGCGCATCAAGTCAAATTCTGCCGTTATTATTGACACTCGTTCCAAATCTGAATATGATGGTTCAGTTCCACGTGCAGCGCGGAGAGGACATATACCTTCCGCGCTCAACGTAGATTGGGCTATTAATCTAGACGAGGATGGCTTTTTCAAAAAGCGTCCAGAATTGCGGCGTATTTATTCGAATGTTGGCTCAGATGCGCATGTTATCACTTATTGTCAAGGGGGTTATAGAGCTGCTAATACATTCCTAGCGTTAAAGATGTTAGACTATAAAGACGTCAGGATGTATTTAGGATCATGGGGAGAATGGGGAAACAGATCGGATCTCCCTATTCAAAAATAAACATTTTTCCTAGCGCATTGCAAAATGAACATGGAGGTTATTAATTGATGCCGTAAAAGCGGATCAATCCATGTTTTGACTTCAAACCTTACTAAACCGATCAAAAGTATAAAAGTGAGTCTTTTGACGTTATTTCGTCACAATGAAACGACTTTTTCAAGAATTTTGTGATACCGTGATTAGATTGGATCCTTCAATCAGATTCGTAGGAGTCGCTGATGAACATGGGCTTTTAGATTCTACCTCAGAACGAAAAAATCTAGATCCTCTATTAAATAGCGAGGAAACACAGCAATATGCCATAACCGCTGCCACCCGTCAATATACCAGAGTGGGATGGCAAAGACTTTTGGGCAAAATAGACTATACATGTTCGCACTATGACAAATTGTTGAGAGCAACTATCCCGATCACAGATCAAGAAAATCATCTCGTACATGTGATTATCTTTACTTTTGACGTCCAAACACCTAATTTTCACGAGATTATAATGAAGAAAATAATTCCACTAATAAATCAGAGCTCTGCCCTCTTTTCTCGTCATTAGTTCTAACCCATCGAGACGATTCGCTTCAGTTAAAAATTGTCTGTGCTGCTTAGGGGCTCTACAATCAACTTTTGTCATAGATAAAATTCTTTCATTAGTCCTATATTTTATGGGCAGATGTGAATAATGGAGATGGAATCGCAAATCAATATCGCAGAATCGACCCTCGCATTAGCTTTTTAGCCCCTCGAGGTAACCGTCCTGCTCTAATTTCTCTGCGTGCGCCGCAATGTAACGCCAGACAATATCTGCCTTGTCGGATTGAAAGTCCCAGGGAGCTATTAACACCAGATCATTGTCCCTAATCCACATTCTGCGCTTGATTTTCCCACGAATTCGGCAAGTTCTGACCTTGCCATCTGTACATCTTACGATAATATTATCGCCTCCAACCAGCTTAATCACCCGACCAAGCAATTCACCTTGCTGAGGCCTCACTAACTCTTTGAGATGAGATTCACTTAATACTTTTCTTTTGCCTAAGTTGAAAACCCCACGATCTATCATTCTAACGAAGTTAAAAATCTATACGCTATAGTTAGTAAATTGACCGGTTGAAATTGTGCTTACCGGGAACCATCATGGCCTAAATTACTTGTTTTTCCTAATTTTGAATTAGGTGGATTACACAACATCGATTTGAATTAAATTTTCGGAAGTTTATTACACAGCCATATAATGAATAAAGAGATTTTTGACAGCAAAATTAAAATTAGACTTTGTCAAATTTTCTGAAGTATTTTTGCAATGATTGAAGAATTGTCGGATTATTGTAAGAAAAATACTCATTTGGATTGCGACGACTGCCTGTGCAAATGTCATATTCCGGGGACTATGGAGTATATGTCCAGGAATATTGCGCGAATAGAAAAAGAGCGACCAGGGGTAGGAGATTCTCTTCCTGGCATTTAGTACAAGTTGTTGATTGTGATCACAATAGAGCTGTAGAATTGACGTTGGAATAACGTTGGTTAGTGTAATCTATAGGCACTCCATCAACGTGTCCTATGATAAATGTGGGTAATCATGAGCTCTGCAAGCCTTACTCCTATTTGAAGAACCAATCTTTCAAATTTTAAAGCGAGTTGCATAGATGCTCTCCTTGAGAGCATTTCTAGCATAACATAACATCCCTATCATGCTAGGAAGCCTTATAATTCTTAATTAATGATATCTTGCAATTCAATTAGAGGATTGAGTAAATAAGCCTTGATTAAAAAAATAAAGATAAGAGAACAATGTGACGATCTAAAGGAAATCAAAAATGATAATCTCGAAGCTGAAACAAAACAAAAATCTCGACTAAAAAAAGATACTTCGTAAACTAAATACGGCCACGTTGGGAGGTACTTGTCAATTTTATACTGATAGCAAAAGCGATTACGATGAAATATGATATGCCTTCAGAGCAAAGCAGAACAAATTTGCTTTCTTTATAATAGGGACTTAACTATCTACCTGCCGCCTACTTGCCTAAGTAATTCTGAATTATATGTATTTTTTTGTTATTGGCCTTGTAGGTTTAGGAAACTGATTAACGGTGCTTAACTTTGATCTGTCTAGAGAAAATATCAAAATGGAGTCAATTCCTTAATTTCGCGTGATAAATATGGTCTACTAATTTTAGTATTGGTTGATTGCTTCCAGAGATTTGGAGAAAACCATACATAGATTCCTCAACCAGGAGATCTGAAGATTATATTGTGTGCAATATTGTGCATTTTGTTAACGAAACCTACTATGGCTTAAAAGCAAACGATTTGGAAAGTCCACGGTAGGATGGTCCTAAATTCTTGTATAAGATATCCAAAGAAATTTGTAGGGTAGGCATATCATTAAGGGTCTTCAGGTGTTTAAACTTCTATTTTGAAGACTTCCCTAAAGCTGCAGCTGCATTTCTGGAGGTGGAGAGACCTCAGACAAGGCTAGATGAAAAAGCTGATCACCATGAAAAGAAACTTCGCTACAATCGATGTATTGGCCATGGCTGCACAATTCTTCCACAATCCAAAATCAAAGCAAATTGGCCTAGATTTGCCTTCCAATATTACAATTGGTGAGATGAAGTAGCGTGCATCGATTATATGGCTATCATGAGTTCCAGTAAGGATGGTAGAAAGGTATAACGTGAATAAGACAACTCAAGCTAGTCTAAATCGATTGTGGCACAAACGATGAAATCAAACCGTCTCAGCGCGCTGGAATGCTCCATTCTAAAATTAAATCGCATACTGCTCATGCCTACGAGGAATTCGATGGTGGACATATGAACGCTAGCCATGAATATGATATTATCTCCAAGAATCTATTCTGGGTTATTTGTGTAAGACCCGCAAATTTCATAATTATGGCATCCGGTGTTTCGAATCTTCAATTCCAAGCGAAGTTTAATTTTCTCAATCTGCAAATGCTAATCAGACACCACTCTAATATGAGATAGAATAGACGACAGGTCTCATTTGAGTCTACTTCTTATTTCTGAGGGTGAGGATAAGAATATGTATCGTTGAACCCAAGGGATATAGAGCTCGTTGGAGGAAGTACTTGTTGATAATTTGTCGGATTTAATAGGCCAACGCTATTAATCATTTGATCTGGATCCAACCCTGAATTTGAGTTAGTAGTACTTTGGCTCGAATTGTTGATTGCTCTATGAATCATGATGTTTGTTGTGTTAGGTACCGTGGCTATATACGCACACGTGTATTCAGGCCTTGATAGGCCCGCGATGACTTGTAAATCAATTAACCTTGTCTGAATTTTGAGTCCTGAATTAGTCTCTACAATGAATAATTTCAGTGGAGATGTGTAATTAGTGTTGCATGGAAGCTTGGCAGATATTTGGCCATTAGATATTCCGGATGATGGTATATTGAATAAGAGTATAAAATCCTTGGGCGGAACTATTTGCCTAGCTAACAACTGGGTTTTGTAATTTGCAAAAAAACCCATGGTGTGATTCTTTGAGTTGCTGCCGCCGCTCGAAGTACTATTACGTATTTGATCAATTGCAGAGGCTAATAAAACCTTCGGACTAAGAAATGATCCAATAACTGATTCGGCGCTCATAGCTGACCTGCTTTGCGATGTATTTGTACCATTAGCTTGATTTAGATTCGAAGCGGGAATGAGTGTTTGCAGGCTTGGAATGGAAGTCGCTCTATCAATTTGGTCGTTGGATAAACCGGCCTGATCTGAATATGCAAGTAATTTTGGAATTGGACAAGCAAAGGCATAGAGTAAAATAATCAAAATAATAATCAAAGCAGGGGTAGGTAAAACTAAACTAATGAAACCTACACTTTGAGGTAAATCCAAGGAGTTATTTTTTTTTTACCGGGTTGAAAAGAAGATGTGTCACAATTTGTTGATACTTCTCTCAGTTTCAAGATGTCGTCAGATGGCAAACTGAATACCGTACGATTGGCAACGAAACTCGCTACTGAGCGAATTTGGTGCAGCTGACCTACATAGTTATGAAGTATTACTGTTATTTGTAAGAAACAATCCCTATATTTGAAGGACAAAATTAAACTAGAGAGTATCTGAATCATTCTCCGATTGTTAATATATCATTCTCCTGAGAGAGTCGTACAGAGGGAGATAATATTGCAAGGTGAGGGGCTATTTCAGCGAAAAAATGTGAACTAGAGCTAATTGATTAAT
>JAICVW010000278.1 GCA_025935105.1 Nitrososphaeraceae archaeon | reverse complement strand
CCTAACAATTTCTTTGTCTATTTCTTCTTGTTTTATTTCTTCTCCTCTGCGTCCTGGCGTTTTCATTTGCTGTTGATTCACTTTTACTCTTTCTTCAACCAACTCATCTTTTAGTCTATAACTGCGAGTATCCTGTTGTTTTTTCTTTCGCAATTCGTGTGCATACCTCTCCCTAAATGATCTCTCATCTTCTGTATCATTATCAGACATGCATTCTAGACCAACATTGAAGACTTAACTAATATATTATTATGGGTACTGGTTCAAGTTGTATGAGGGAGGATAAGCTTGACCTAAATTTAGAATCAGAAGTTACCACTCTCTAATTGATCTGCTAATGATTTTAGATTAAGAGGATTCTTTTTTGTTTTGAAATTGGCTTAGCAAATTTTGATCCCGAATCATTGTTGGAATTCATATCTCCGAATGTCTTAGAGTATAGAATTTGACCGAAACGAAAAGACCTAATATTTTGTTTCATTATTTTTAGATATTGTATACTGTCTATCTACAATCTAAGTAACTTCTTCGGCTATTTGTTCTGCAGTTTTGTTGTCACATTCGATATATTTTTCTTCGATTCCAGTTTTTGATATGAAGATCTGCTTATGTTTGGCATAAAATAAAAAGTATTGATTTATAGCATCAAAAGGGCTAAGGGGTCTATAGATCTGCTCACCGCTCTTATTATACATGTTTCAAATTTAACTTGTAAAATAGCTGAAACTATCCTGAATCCTTTCTCTGTGAATTTATCTAACCAAATTGGTTCAGTTGTGTGACTATTGCCATAATGCATTTCACCTATGACATACTCCTCATCTAGCACAGCTGAAACGTTTTCATCAAATACATCAGGTATTATCTTATCCAGCTGAAGTGTTCGGCTGCTAAGATTAAGTAAATGCTTTAAAGAATTCCCTACGCTGGTTTTCCCTGAACCTGGCGGTCCTCTGATAATAAGTAACACATTAAAACTTTTTTGAACGGTTAAATCTATAACCTTCGCAAAGTAATACTATTCTAGCCCGCAAACAAAAAATAAAGTAAATGGAGTTGGATCCAGCTAGAGTATCCACCTACTTCCAAAACCAAATCTTGGTTACAGCATTTCCAGCTTTATCTATTACATCTTTGTAAATATTATTCATATTGCTCAGAAATGCCAATTTTCCAATTCCCTCTGTACCTGGGCCAGATTGGTGTGGTGGCCAGATATTGCCGGTATCTCTTAACTTACCACCGTAATGTCCTATCGCTTGAAAATCAAAGGTTAGTTTTTGTCTGCTGCACTAATATTGGATTTAATATTTCGCATGCCACTAGTTATAAAGATTGATTTTTAAGAGTTGTTTGCTAATATGTAAGGTGTAAATTATGAATACACAGACAGAAAACAATAGCTTACTAACTGAACCACTCATTAAATTCTTTAGAGGAAGAAATTTTGCCTTTTTAGGTACTCTAAACAAGGATGGTTCACCACAAGTTACACCTACATGGATAGACATAGAAGAAAAAGATCATGAGGTAATGATCATAGTAAACACTGCTATGGATCGCATAAAGCAAAAGAATGTATCTAGAGATCCTCGAGTATCAATTTCAATAGTTGACGAGGATAACCCATACAGTATGGTAACTATCAAAGGAAGGGTTATTGAACAAACAACTGAAGGAGCTGATGATCATATAGATAAACTAGCAAAGAAATATCTTAATACAGAAAGATATCCCGCTCATTCGCCGAATGTGAAGAGAATCATTCTTAAGATAAAGCCAGGAAAGATATTTTATATTCCACCTAGATATACAGAATATTTGCAAAAAATCAAATAATAGAATAGAACACGGTAATAATATATCTGTTAACTAGTATGTCAATGTTAGGTGTGGCGGTTATGAGATTATGATTTGCCACTAGTTAGTTAAATTAATTAGTTGAGTCAGATCCGGTCAGAGAAAGCGATCGTTTCTGCTAAGGCACACACCAGAAACCTTATTCAATAAGCTATCTACTGAAAAGCGGTTGTACCTTAGTTGAGAACGCCTTTACAGTGTGCGATGAGTCTACTGGTAAGACACAAAAATTGAACCGTCAAGTATCTATCAGCGCAATGTAACGACATCTTTCACACAGCCAACCGTCAGGTTCATACTCTTGACAGTCTCTTTCTTCATAGCAAAAGTCGCATTTCTTCCTAACCATTAGGATTGTCCGAAGGGTATTGTGTTTAAGTGTTTTGGCATCTTCATCTAATTCAATAAACCATTTCTTCAATAAACTGCGTGTATACTAGAACCACATCTTTTCTATGTCTTCAAAAGAAAAGAGAAGACCGTGCTGCAAAGTGGCGGCGGTGAAGTGCCTGAGCCAGGCGTTCCCTGAGTTCCTGACTGGCCGACACCTGTAAATCCTGTTCCTGCCGCTGTTCCTGGGTTGCCTCCGTTTGAATTACTGCTAGAACCCTCTGAGGAACCCAGTCGAGCTAGAGCCAGAGCTGCTCTTATGATGTAATGCATATGCGGTTGTTGCAACAGAGATAGTTGATGCAACTAAAGTAACTATAATGACGACTAACCATAGTTTACTAAATACGACTTTTACTTTCATATTACATTCTAGGTTATCTTACATATCCCATCGCTAATGTGTAAGGTTTTACATCTTGAGCTTCCTGTCTCTTAACACTTGAACGAACTAGCTTCTTTTCTTGTTCGCTGGATGCAACACTAATAATAAAAGTTCTATCCACTCAGAATACTTTATTTATTATTCGCCATTATTAAAGTGGCGGCAATAGGGCAGAACCACCAACCCCACCGACAAAGTTAGTCGGTCCCTAGGTATCCACCCATGGGACTAGTGAATCTGTGAGCGTTAGTTACTGCTAATATGCATGTTCATTACGTTTATGCTGTCTTGCCTTCTTAAATGACGTGAACTTTTCTGAACATACTAAACATGTTCGCATTCTTTCTAGTCGATTATAGACTTGTATAGCATCATAATCCCAGTCGTCTTTTTTACGCTGAAGTGTAGCCATCGCTGTAGAATATTGATCATATTATGCTTTAACGGCTTATGAACCATTAGTCATTTTCCAGTAACCTTTTAGGTCCTCCTTTAACGTTTTTGCCACCTTCTTATAGCCTAAGCTCAGCAGTTTACTATCATTCGCTTAGGTGGACCTTTCGAGAGAGGTTTTACCTATTTGTTTTTCTTCATAGAATAGATGATTCCCAGATACACATTTCTAGGTATTAGTGGTCTCCGAGGTAGTAGGAATTCGTTATTTGTGGTCATATGTCTAGGGCATTGTGCCATAATAACTATTAAAGGTCTTGGCTCTTTATTTGTAATCGCCAAACAACTCCACAAATTCTATCTTAAAGTCATAAAAAATGTTTAGGAATTTGTGTCTTTTGTAATTTTTGATCAATCTTGTATTCAATGGGTGCTCGCCACTCTTCTTCAACAACACAATAAAAGCTTGTTACGTCGATACTCTCTCTTGCATATGTGACATGTCATAAGCTCCTGCTCCTTTTCTCCAGCTACCAATTGCTAACTATCTATTATTATGGGGCCAAAAAGCATTTAGTTCTCTAAACCTATATCTGTTTATACCACCAAAAATAGCCTCAAAGTAATCCTGATTGTCGAATTGACAAATGAGATTTAGCTCAGAAGGTATCTCCTGTTTGTTAAACATCTCTAATAGGTAAAGCATCCACGACTTATCAGGTATTTGATTTCCCATATCTTCGGCGAGTGTTATAATGTCTGATATCGCAATAACTTCTCCAGGAAATGATGGCCTGTCATTGTTATCATCAACAATACCACAAAATGAACCTACCCAAAAATGCACTGCCATTATTAGATATTTTGTTGTTCTCAAGATTATATTATATTATTTCCGAATATAGATATCGATGAAAAATAACGGCTTAGATGATACTGGTGAAGGCAGTGAAGGTTGTGAAGGCTATAGAAAACACCTACCAAGCAACAGGAAACACAAATCATAAAAATTTTATTTGATTAACCGAAAAGAACTAAAATTAGTCATGATATCCTCAAATCTGTAGGCGATAGCTGGCCTAACATTACATCATAGCAGGTTATTTCACAAATCATAAAAATTTTATTTGATTAACCGAAAAGAACTAAAATTAGTCATGATATCCTCAAATCTGTAGGCGATAGCTGGCCTAACATTACATCATAGCAGGTTATTTCATTTATTAGACAAAAATTCGATCGTCTCATTCTCAGAGTTTACCTGAAATTAGAGAGTAAAAGATAAACATAAGTGCAAGGACGCGCGCCTTCTCACAGGAGGACGCGTCGGTGGGACAGCAGTCTTGTCTCAATGCGGGCACACCCTGGCAGTATCATGAAAGATCGATCCTAACAATATCAATACATTGACTCACAAAGTATGGCTTTAGATGACTCGCAAAAGTACAAAGAAGCAGCGCAGTGTTACGATAAACTCATATCATTAGACCCTGAAAACGCCTCGATATCAATATTGTCAGTAAGCAGAGGTTGTGTCTTCTGCGTCTGAGTTGCTAAATTCTCCTTTCTTGCTGGTTTGACTTTGGATAGTAGCAGCAGAAGGCGTTCCATTAATGTATGAAAATAAGCACAAAGGATAATTTTTGTTAGGCAGCTGCTAAATTATGGCCCTAAACTGTTCTTAATGTCTCTCCAATTCAGTTCTAAAGGATGATACCGCATCCTGTAAGTATTCTTTGGTAGTAATCAATTCATAGTCCCAGTCATCTTTATTCCAGTCTACATAGAAACACTTCATTCGTACCTCAAAATCGACCTGAT
>JAICVW010000664.1 GCA_025935105.1 Nitrososphaeraceae archaeon | reverse complement strand
GTGGGTAATCTGTCTAAAAATTGTTCAATATTTTTAAAATCATTAACTGTAAAACTTGGTGGTAATTGAAACAAAATCGCGCCCAATTTATTTGCTCTTTTCAGAGGAGATATTTTATCCAAAAATTCTTCAAAGGGCGTCATAGCCCCTTTCTTAATATCCATCCTCTTAACATGGGTAACCGTCTCTGGTACTTTAATTGAAAACTGAAATTTTTCTGGCGTCGCTCTGGCCATTCCTATGAATGTCCCCTTTGTCATGTGCGAATAGAATTTTTCATAGAAAGAAGCATCCATTTCAGCCGTGTTGAAGAATTGGGAATAATATCTGAGCCGTTTTGTTTCTTTATCAGGATAGAATACTTCACATATTTTAGTAATATGAGATGATTAAGTTATGGGCCTTTTTTGGCCTCATAGTTGATATTTTCTTGTTTTTCCATTAAGCCGTTCACATATCCAGTCTCAAGCATCAATAATGAATACAGATATTAGCAATATGCGTATATACATATTAGCAATATGCGTATATACAATTGATTCTACCACTGGATCATTTGCTATATTTAAGCTAGTAGTGTTTATTATCTCAGTAGCATTACTTTGTAATATTTCAAATTTGAAAATCTCTTTGATTTGTATTTGATAGTCGTATGTTGTAGTGGTAAACTGCAATTCATTATTTGTTTCATCATTACTATTTGTTAATCTTCTTGTAACTCCAGTGAAGAATTCTGGAAAAAGTTGTTCTAAGCGTGTATCTTTAAGACCACGGTAGATGACATTAGCTGGTACTCGTAAAGAAAGACGTTTGCTGATTGACGACATAGCATATACACTGTTTCTGCTCTATGGGTAGCTATGTTAGATTGGCTCTATAGGTTTTCTTATCTATTACGATCTTCAATGTTTAAATTTCTTGCAATCTTGTTGATAATGCTACAAAGTAATGTGATAGCTACGACATAATATTTTATCTTGTCAGGATTTCTAAGTTATTGATTCAACAGTTCTAATTCTTCTATCTTACTTTGTGTATCTCCACTTTGTCTTGTCATATACCAATATCATAAGACTCTTGTTAGCGAAATATTTTATGAAACACAAGTGTTCCCTTCGGTTGAGAGGATCATCTACGATGCCATCAATCTATCCAGCTAAACTTGCCTTTGTACTATGATGATGGGCATGCGAGTGACCGCCGGACGATCCGTGGTGTGCAGATCCATCGCTGCTTGTATCGGTGCTTGTAACAGTGTTTGTGCTGTTATTAGATTTTAAGGGTCCAGTTGGGGTCCAACAACATGGTGGTGGTACCAATACCCGGTTGTTTATTGTTGTATCGGTCATACTGGTCTGGCTACGATGGTGTGTGCTACTCTTGGCAAAAGCTGTTGATGCTAATAGGGTTGATGCTGTCGTTGCCACTGCCATGATTGCAATAATGGATAAGAGTCTTGCATTTATGTACATTGAGTCTAGTCAAGCTAAGTATGCTATTTACGTAGTAAGACTATCTTCATTATAATAATGCTAGGAGAAAAAATCCAGGAAGAATGCCGAGTGTTTTTTCTATATCCTTGGAAAACTCTCTGAAGGATTTAAATATTTGCCTGCAGCATGCTTAAAGCTTTCAAATGCAGTAGAAATCATTCACAACACTTCTCCCAAATCACAAATCTTCACGGAGGCCAACCAACCTGGCATAGTTAGCAGTAACGGTTGTTGTTGAGGCGCCAGTTGGGCCGCTATTGCATTTAGGATAGAATAGACTGTAATTAGTCCTGGTGCTGTTTGAGAACCACCATCGGTAATGCTATTGCCGCCGCATGGGTGTATAGATACTTTGATGACATAACTGTCAAAAAGTTAGATCAGACGAAAATAGATGGAATATGATAGGCAACAGGCCGCGGCTTCGTAGAGGTAAATGAGTCTGAATTGAACTCATCTGGAAAGTAATTTGACATACTACTTGAGACTTTCTCACCAGTTTACCTATAGCTTTGATTGTGTTTTATTACGATAGTGAGGTTCGAAGAGCTAACAGATAATCAATGGAATCTTTTACTACCGTCAAT
>JAICVW010000156.1 GCA_025935105.1 Nitrososphaeraceae archaeon | reverse complement strand
TTTACGTTAATAGGCTGGCATTGACAGGCTTACCGCTATCATTAGCTGTAGGTATAACGTCTATTTTACTTCTTAATTTATGCCTCCGCCAGTGGTTCAATAAATTGGCTAACCAAGATTGGAACATGCTGAAAAGAATATTTTATTTATTATCATCAAACAAACATTCCGCTAAATATCGTGATTCAAACCATACTTTCGGATTTGAGCATAAGTCAAGCAACCATGTCCACGCTGTAAAAGAAGTCCAGTTACCAACGGTGAAATCAACTGTTTAGTTCTTAAGAATAGGAAGACTTCTCGGATTTCTTTTTTATTCATTACTCTTACATGGGTTAGCCCATTCTTTGACAGCGGCTCGAGTTATATTACGTGAAATACTACATTTTATTTTTGAAAGTGGTTATGTATTCGGGATTCGAACTTATGCATCTAGGGACCATGGTAGAGATTAAGATGATAATATTATAATTTGATAATTCATACTCTAATGAGTTTGATATTGCTCCTGTACTTTTTGCATTTAATGGATACTCGGCCCCAATGATCTGATAAATTAATTGAACAGTCTTTAAAGCGTTAAAAATATGCCGCTTGAGAACTGGCCACCGTATTCAAATATGATTAAGGAGGAAGGCTTACTGGAATAGTTGAGAAAAGATTTCATCAATGCTGCGAGGTTAAGGAGGCAATTGTCCACGGATCCTTCTGACTAGTCATAAATTAATATGTAGAAATACTTACAACAGTTAGTAACAGCTGGAAAACTCCTGACGCTGACTAGTAATTCAAGTTCTGTTTAGTATCTTTATTATCGGGTGCTTGTATAATAAACTGCTTTACAAAACTAGGTCGAGCAATGTAATTGGCTTTCTACAAGCAATCTATACCATTTAGCACATGTTCTCTAACTGGTTATTGGCTATAATGTGCTATACCATGGAAAGAACAGTTAGAAAACTTATGCTAACCGATATAGTTTCATAACAGGCTATAGAGATAAGACGAAACTATTTTCAATATCATTTAAATATGTGAAAAAAGTTACGAGAGGGATGGAGTACCAAAATAGTTCTGCGTCGGGTCAACGATATTCCGTCCCTCATAGAAAAATTGTCGTCTGTGAGAGCTGTCTTCATTACGACCATATATCAGAATTCTATAATGGAACTAGATATTGTCTTGAATGTCTATCTGACCATGCGTCTTGTCCCATATGCAAAAGCGGTTATCATGCTGTTAATATAACTGACTGAGTTTAGCCGCATAAATTATGAGCATACGTAAGGTTGATGCCTTTACTCCTTGATTTGCCTAGTACACAGTAAATCCTTATTGTTTATGACGCAGAAGAATAGTATTGCCTTACACCAATACCTATTAATTGTGATGTAGTATTGACAAACAATCCACTAGCAGTCTTCGATTCTGGCGTTGGATCAATATCAATCATTAAAGAACTACAAAGGGAGACTCCTAATGAGGATCTGCTTTACTTTGCAGATAGTTTCCACTTTCCGTATGGAAACAAGTCGTATGCCCAGCTACAGGAGATCATTTTATCGGCAATAAAATTTTTAGAGCGATATAAGCCCAAGCTGATAATATTGGCTTCTATGACGCCGTCAGTTCAAATATTACACAAGGTTGTGGCAAAAGCTAATGCCCCAATAATTGGAGTGATTCCGCCTCTGAGGAGGGCAGCTAGGTTATCAAAGAAGAAACACGTAGGTATTATGGCTACTGAAGGGACTGTTGCTAGTAATGAGTTAAATGCCCTGATTCGAAGAGAGATATCTCAAGACGTACGCGTGTCCAGATTCAACGCTTCACCAATAATAGAGTTAATAGAAAAGGGAATTCATGTGCTTGATGAAAGAAAAATGTACAACACTATATCCCAAATATTAATGAAAAGTTTAGAAAATAATGACATAGATGTAGTGTTTCTCTGTAGCACTCATCTTCCTTTAATACAAAATTATCTTAAGTCATTATTCCCGCAGGTAAAGTTTGTTGATCCGTCGGTTACTGTAGCAAAAGAAGTCAGAGCATATCTGCGTCGTAACCGAATGCTTAGGAGGAGCGGTAGAGGTAGGCTACAAATAATCACTTCAGCACGAAATGCTCAATTTGAACAAACTGTTCGATTAATGGGTATTAGAGAACCCATCAAGGGAGTCAATCCTTGACCCAGTTCAAACCAAAATCCGAATAAATGATTGCCCAGTGTTGTCCAGGAATAACTCAGCGTCTAGGCAGTTGGCTAGGCACCAGTATGCAGGATCGTGAACTCGATATTCCTATTACTATGGCATCATCACACCTGATATACTTTACTTTATAATTCGAGAGGGAGAAATGGTAAAGCCTGAGGCCTTTTGCTAAGGCTTTGTTTATTTATTTTCCTCCTTTAATACAACCCTCACTGTTTTGCCAATCCAGGAACCAGGCAAGTATATTCTACCTGAATTGTCAGAGCTCCGTCCGACCCGTTTGAGAATTACTGTGACTTCTTTTGAATTTGTTTTTTCTAGTTTGCTTTTGCGTTTGACCATATATCATACACCTTAACTCTTAGTATTGAGTTCTTATGATAGTTTAGCTAGTTATTATATCTTGTTTGTCAAAAGTTCTAGAAGTCTAATAAGAGTAATTGTAGTACAATACATATTCATATCACGTTGAAGATATGGGGATGCTATTTGTTATAACTTAAGTCAAGTGTCATTAAATAGACCACTATTACTTCCACCTTTCAAATCTCTTATCCAAGTATTCTGTTACTGCAGCTTTGTTCTTCTATCTGTCTATAGAATTTGGTGGCACACACATCTGAATTTATGTGATGGTTTATCGTCATTTCATCAGCATTTAGATATGGCGCCTTTTTAGGTAAGCGGATGGATTAGCCATATTTCTGTTCTTTTATATAATCAAGTACGATTTGACTCATATGAAATGAAGCGTTATCCCATATCAGTACCAATCTTACCCAACCAGATTTCATCATTTGTATTTAGAGACTCTTTGGATGGTCTATAGTATGTGTAGAATTCATGACATTGTATAAATTGCACATCATCTTAATTAGTAGCGGTGAATTAGCTCTGACCCCCTAAAGAGTAGCAATTTGTGATTATAGAGCAGGTTGAAGAGATATACCTAAAATTGGTTAACAATGAATGGGCTCCCATTTTTAAAACATACGATAGTACAAATAAGAGACTAATAATCCTTCAAACCACAATCCATTTTTAGATGTACTTGGACGATATTGATAAATCTACAACTGAATGACCAGTTAGGTTAAAAGGCACCTTGATACACAATTCACTAAAATATAGTGTAAAACGCTCATATTGTTGTATTCAAACAGCTTTAATCTACATATAGAACAGCAATCCTAGAATTTCCTATTGTTTGGAAGGAGAGGTGGCAGCAGCAAGCCAAAATGGAAGGTAGAATATGATTACACTGTTTATAAGGTATATGACTGGAATAAGAATTTGGCAGGGTACTTCTTCCCAAGGTATGATGCCGCTCAACCCGAAAGAGATAAAGGACAAGTTGATGGAACGGATGTCAACCGCGTTAACGAGGAGCTTATCATTGAAAATCTAAATAAAATGCATAGAGTAGTTAAAGGAGGCAACATTATGCTCCCTATGATTAAGCTCGATCTTCTCGACAAATCAGATGGACTAAATCTAAATCATGCTATAAATTCAATTCAACAGAATCTTAAGCGCATGGTTAGATGGGAGGAATGGTTAAAGCAGAACCATATTGAATTCAAGATAATTGGTAGTACGGTATATACTGCTAGAGAAGATAGAAATATGCTTTCGATTGTTCTTGGAATAGATTCAGATTTCACATTAGGAGAAAAGGAGATATGCGTAGAGTTATCTCCATTGCTAAATAGACTTCATGAAGATGGTATGTTGTAGTTATTTATGGGATATATTAAAAGGATTTTGATGTTTTACTGTTATGTCAGCATAACAGATTGGCAATTTCTCATGAACGCATTTATGATGAGGCTGAAGCAAGTGAATATCAACAATATACTCTGCTTGACACATCAACTGCCATCTCTACTTATTATCTCAGAATTTTACTATATCATCTTCCAAACTAATCCGGCATGTCCAAATAAAAAAAATTCTGTCTATGTGATCAAAGGTATTACAAGGAGCATATCTAGAATTTTTTCTGGCTTGAGCTGACATCGATTGTAGATAATTCTAGAGTATATTATCCAAAAATATACTCGCCTATATGATACTGCTTAGGAAGACATCGAAAATTATGTGGTAAAATCAGCAATACCAAAGCTAACTGAATGAATGAAAATTGAATGTTCAGTCGAGATCAATTATAATATATTACTAATCAGATAAGTATATAAAGCCTTCATCCAGATGAGTCACCTATTAACAAGACTTTTACGTGCAGGTAATGTTAAAACCACAGCCAAAAGGCAATTTTCGGGTGATTAATACGATCCTGTTTGTAGTAAAGTTAAATATCTAGCTATGATTTATTACTAAGTTGGATGAATGACCACTCAACTTGCGATCCAAGAAACAAGGCATACAAGAATGGAAAAACCTTTGAGGAGTGTAAGGCAGAGGCAAGAAAAGCCTCGTCATTTCTATCGGAAGAGATATCATTATACAGCGAAATCTCTTGGAATAGAATTCTGGAGATCTCGTATCATGACGAGATAGTTTATAAGTTGACCTTAAAATTTCTTAGGGAAATGGGTTATGACATCGGTAACTATAATATGCCTAGAGTGACAAGAAGAATAGAGGTTTAAAGATTTTCAAATAATATACCAATATTGTGACACGGAATCATCAATTTTATAATTTGGTTGTTATTTTTCTACACATATTGTCCATACTACCTCTCTACCAATCGATCTACATTATTAGTATCAGTTTATAAAAGTTTACTATCAACCGATTTATTACCAGGAAATCAGCCTACACAAATCCTGAGAGCTGAAACTTAACACGACCGTATTAGAAGATCAGCATGATTCATCAGAACTCGACGATTAACGGACTTAAGTCAAAAACAGGTTGTTAATAAGGTATTACCACCAATACTACGATGCAATTGTGCAGAGATAAATTCTAGTTGTTGATTCGCAGCTGTTGGAACATTTCAGTTGTAGCCACAAGTACCATTAGAACTCACATATATCCTCTGGACGTTCAGTAGGCTTCCTAATAGAATAACTGAACCTACATCTTCCTCCAATTTGGCCTCTAGTATTAAATGCTTATTCATTCATTTGAATGATTATCGTCATGTGTACGGCGAACATGGGACGTTACTCGAATATTTATGTTGATCTCACTTCCCTCAAGAGTGCAAAGACTAATTAACTTTCTTGTTATTGCTTGGACATTTAGACAAGGAAAGGCAGGAACAATTTAAAAGAATAGAGTTTATCATAATCCAAATGGTAATTACTACCCCTCCCTCCCCTCCTACTAAGTACTTTTCAGTATTAATATAACCTTATATTATATATTGAAATCATGGTAGATAGTATTACAAAAGAATCTCCTCATGTTGCTAAAAAGGACGATATTAATGCAATATCTAAAACCTCGACTGAGGCCATAGATCTAGAAATTCAGGACATAGAGGGTATTGGCCCTACTACAGCAAAGAAACTAAAGGAAGCAGGTATTGTTTCGGTAATGGATTTGGCTGTAACAAGCGCAGATGAGTTAGCTGTGGATATTAACACATCAAAGGAAAGTGCTGCCACATTTATAATGGCCGCTCAGAAGCTTTTGAGAGACTCACGTATTATCGAAAAGGAATTCGTTACTGCAGATGTTGCCCTTGAAAAAAGAAGATTGATGCTTAGATGTTCAACCGGATCTCGCACTTTAGATGAACTCTTATTAGGAGGAATAGAAACACAAGCTGTAACTGAGTTTTATGGAGAATTTGGTTCTGGAAAATCTCAGATCTGTCATACGTTATGTGCAATAGCAAGACAGCCTATCGAATCAGGTGGAATGAATAGTGGTGTAATCTATATAGACACAGAAGGAACTTTTAGGCCTGAAAGAGTAGAGCAGATAGCTAGGTCCAGAGGACTTGATCATAGACAGATACTAAAGAGCATTGCAGTGTGCAAAGTATACAACAGCTCCCATCTGGAATTGATAGTCAAAGATCTAGGCAAATATGTTAACGATTTTAATGCCAAATTAATAATAATTGATGGTATCATTTCTCTACATAGAGCTGAATTTGCAGGAAGGGGTACTTTGGCCGATAGGCAACAGAGGCTTAATAGTATGTTGCATAAAGTTATTAGATTGGCAGAAATATTTAATGTTGCAGTAGTTATTACTAACCAAGTTCAATCATCTCCGGATACCTTCTTTGGAGACCCTACAAAAGCAGCTGGTGGTAATGTAGTAGCACACTCCTCAACTTATAGAATTTACCTA
>JAICVW010000213.1 GCA_025935105.1 Nitrososphaeraceae archaeon | reverse complement strand
TTGCGTGATGGTAACAGCAGGACAATTCTATCCCATAATACATCAGGTATCTCATATGCTTATTCAACACCTGTAAGTTCAGATATCACTTCAACCATAAGATGGGTTAGTATGACTTAGCTTTATTGTCCAAACACAATGTGTCTAAGACTCAACAAATGTCAACTAATTTTGGGATAAGCTCTAAGCACATATACATGTCATGCGTCTTACGAACTCGCATAGTAACGTACACTACACATGAGTGGTAGATAGCCTAACTAGGACTATTATGATGACATATTTTCCCTAACTAAGTATATTTTGGATTTGTCATAGGTGCGATAAAGGAATGCCCGGTTTTCTAGTATATTGCAACCCATTGCAATAGATTAATACAGAAATGTCTTCACATCAATAGCTGGAATTAAAATTGTCAACTACTACAATGAAATGAACGTCTACCTAGTTATGTTAGTAGGGATAGCACGCTTGAGACACTATGTTGTAAGGAAATTTTATATGTAAAAAATCGCTTTGGGTAGACAAAGATAATGTAGCTTCCCGTCATTAAATCCAGTTAGGGAATGGGGATGGAAAATTCCCATATTACATTATTCTTACCGGGCTATTTTGACAGAATTGATCATACTCTGCACTGCTGGTAGATAGAGTGAATATTGTGGCGGCTGTACTACATAAATCAACCCTACAAATATGTGCTTACTTGGCACAAAAGTCCATACTTGCATCGTTTTATCTGTGAAAGCTCCAAAGAGGTAGCTTACTATTTTTATAGCTGGTAATCCTCCAAGTGTTGTAGTACTATTTTTGTAATGGTTAATTATCGCTTGACTCGGAAGATTTATGTCAGATAGGTTAAATTTAGTCAAGGTCTCGGTAGGAGGTGCTGGATACACTCTGAGGTCTACTTCAGCAAGTGTCGTGTTGACAAAATTCAAACTATTATGAAACTGATTTTGCTTTAATTCAAATGCAGCTATGGTGTTGCGTACAAGATTTCCCTGTTGTTTTATCCAGTTTGAAGGGTATTGCATAGTGAGTCCAATGTCAGGGTTTTGATATGTTAGCGTCGTGCTGTTTGTAGTGGTCGTGCTGTTTGTAGTGTTACTATTCTGTGCCATAGCCTCGTGATACCTACCCAGATGTGCTCCAGGTAAAGATAAAACTAGCAATGTTATCAAGGCCGATGCCGCTATTAGTGTTGATGCTATTATCATGATTGTTGTAGTCGTCGTCCTTGTTTTATTTCTTCTCAATAGAATACCTCCTCTTACTGCCTCGGTCATATCACAACCTGAAGCATGTAAGGACTCATAAACGTTGGTTTATACTAATGCAGAGGTTTGCGTCGCCCTATAGTATGAAAAGCCGTGGGTATTTTATTTGTTAAAATTATGCTAAAATTTCCATACAAGCAGCAGAAAGGTAGGTAACTTGTTCTATAAGGAAAGCTAAAGTCGTACGTTAATAAATGTGTGTACATATTTAGGCTTCACGGACGGCATTTGATGCAGATAGATTAAAAGCAAGCAACAGTTGTTGATACAAAAGGAATAGAATTATCTAGCGGTGAAATAAGCAAGTTTTACTATGACCTGAAAAAAGTCATGTTTGATCCTGTGGGTATAAACCTTATCGCCGACCTGTTATTCGAAGAGATTGTTCTTAGAAAGGCAAAATCGGTCGAGTGCCTGGAAATCGGCGCAATTCGGATAACTACGGCCATACTTCAAAGTGCAGAAGGACAAAAACTAACTGGTTTTGTAGTATGAAAACGACCATGGGTTAGGATATAAAGTTGATGGCAATCTGGAATCACCTGTTGTTATAGTGGACGATGTTTTAACAACGGGTGAGAGTCTTTGGAAAGCCGTAGAAGAGATTAGGAGCGCTAATGTTAGCGTAAAACATGTGTTTTGTATAATTGATAGAGAATGAGAGGAATATCCTCAGAGATAATCATTGTGCGTATACGCCTTTGTTCAAACATCCAGACTTCAAGCCATACATAGAAGCTGAAATAGAAAGACAGAAGCGTTTAATAAACATGTATTAGCTTTATCATATAATTCTAACTAGTTTGGCAGATCACGTAGTCATAACTCTAGTTAAGGATAAGTACATTCTACAAGACTACAATCTAATTGCGAAACAGTATAAGATTACAGTTGCTTGAAGATGCAGCCTCAAATATACGCGGATGACTGAAAATTTGATGGAAAACAGAGCGTTGATTGAGAAAGACAAATGCGATAGTTAATTGCAAAACTAATGCATACAAAGAGATAGGTTTAGAAAACATGTATACAACAAACTTAAAGCCTTGACGAGAAAGTGTCTGTGTGATTATGACTCAATAATAGCAACACGTGCGAGGACATCATATCCAATATCAAAGGTGCTAATTAGAGGGACGTAATTTTTTGAGGACATTATAATGATATATGAAAATTAATGATTCTGATACAATAAAAAGGCTCAATTATGTATCACTGCTGGTGCAGGTCTTGTAGGACTTAATGGTTGAGGTATTCAAGAAAGGAGAGGAGAGGAGGTATAACAAAAGAAATAGAATTAGAGACTGAAGTATGGATGCAACAATAGTAGAAGTGTCTGGTTATATTCGCACAGACAATGGCCCAAGATTGTTCAAAGAGAGTTGGAAGTTAGTTTCATTCATCTTCTTAATCAAAAGCCCCAATTTTAATAGGTTATATATTGTCTGTAACAAGTAAGTAAGAAATGAAATCAACTTCAGCAATAAATATACTAGGATTAGCGATACTGATGATTGCAATTGCATTTTTACTTTTTTCAAATAGTTACCAACGCGCACTCGCACAAATCAAGAATGGAAATCAGACGATTACACCTTTGACCTACAAGAACCCGGATTTAGGTTTGACAATGCAGTATCCTTCTAACTGGTTACTGCAGAAAGGTAATCTGGTAAGGAATACGATTGCTGCGTTCTTGTTAAAAGAAGATCGATTTCATAATGCAATGGACTTTGCTAATATTACCCTTGCGGAGGTAGATTTACGTGTTTATTCAGCTCCCCCGGGCGTAACATCTTCAAACCTGAACGTAGGTCAGTTAGATACTCAGGGCCAAACCTCAATCACACCGTATAAGAACAGTAGTACTAGACTAGGTGATTTACCGGCCATAAAATTTGGGAGTGTTTTTGGACGTTTTCCTCAGAAAACAATGCAAGTCTGGACTTATATACCAGACAAACATGTGTTAGTGGCTTTCGTATACATAGCGCAACCATCTACTTTCCCGCTTTATGTGCCCGTGGTGCAGCAAATGATTGACTCTGTGAAAATAGCGCATACACCTACATCCTCGCCTCCAAGTCCGGCTCCAAGTGCTCCAGGATCCGCAGCTACCCAACCCCCACTAGTCGCTACAGGTTCTACGACGACAACAACTCCAAGTGCTCCAGGATCCGCAGCTACCCAACCCCCGCTGACTGCTGCGGGTTCTACAACAACAACTCCAAGTGCTCCAGGATCTGGCGGCACCACCGCTAATGCTCAGACAACTCCTACCCAGAATGTCCCAGCAAATGCTAATACGCCACAAGTTCATACTAACCCTGCTTCAAATGCACCTCAGAATCCTGGACAAAATGCTGGAAGTCCAAACGTCGGTTCTACATCGCCCAGTGGTTCTCAGAATGGTCTAGGCAGCAAGTAAGGCTTCCTTAGTTTTTGTTTCATTATGCTTGAATAGACTGTGCATATCTGTCTTTGTGGTACGAAAACGTGCCAAAGACCATGGGCTAAGATACAAAGTTGATGAGCCAAGGCTAATACATGTGTGCTTATCAGTGCTTTGTTGCACGAATCTGAAATTAGTCTTCTAAGTCTGAAAATTTTGGCTAGTGAGAGTAATTCGTATTTGGTACATACTTGACAATTGCTAAAGTCGTTACCATATGACGATTTCTCTGAATCATGCAACAAAGCACTTATCAGCATAAGTTAAATTCAACATCAGAAAAAACGAGACCTGAGCTGAGTATACCATGTTAGTTCTGATAAATGGCGTAAAACGTTATCAACAAGGGGTTTACCAATGGCTCCGTCTGCTTTGCAAACAGATGATCAATAACTCACCGCAAGAATGTAACTCACCGAAGGTAATGAATTCTAGGTAATTTATCCTATAGACTGTTATTTAATGCCTTTATACGATGCTCCTTAAAAAGCATTATTGACTTGTTTTATACTATCTAAATTAGGATTAACTTGTTTTATACTAACTATTTTAGCTGTCTTTACTTTCACAGTACACATAAACACACTATATGCCACTCCCTACGACGGCAATTCATCAACACAGTTAATGGTAGAGAATAATAACAATAACGCACCTTCAGTTTTACATTTATTGCCATCTAACAACAGCAACACCAATAGCAATTCTGATACCAATATTGGCAGCAATACCAACACCACTTCAGATACTAACACTGATACGAATAGGAATACCCATTCTCATTCTAACAATAATAACAATAATAATGACAATCCCACTTCTAAAACAAATCCAGGCTCATCAGATGTGAATGGTGGAGGAGCAGCAGCAGGCTCAGATAATTCACACGTACACTCAAACGATAAGACTAATCAAAAGAACCACCATCATCATGGTGTTGGAGACCGTGACAAGAACAGCAATAGTGATCACATTGTAAATAACCATATTCAGAATCGTCCTGAAAATAAGATTAAGCACAAGCTCAAAGTGGGAGATATTCCATTCCCGTAATAAGTGCGAATATTGAATTTGAAGATCAACTGCTGTAATCCACTCAGTCATATGGCATCCCAATGGATTGGCACACTATTGCTGCTGCCGGTTTTGTTTAGTAGCACGAAGTCAATATCCACAGCAGTGTGACTATTGCCTGCAACAGAGCCTACCATAGGACGAACTGTACCCGGAGATATGTATTCATCATCTATAGTGAGTACCGGATTTTGTTTTTTTAGAAGGTAAATGTATCGCCATGTTATCAATATCTCTGGCAGCTTCAAGAAACGACTCAGGCAATGTCGGGTGCGCATGAATTGTACCATAAACATCTTCAATATCCATTTCCATTCTAACCGCAAGCGCCGCTTCTCCAATAATCTATCCTGCATGTGGCGCAATTATCATCACTCCCACGATCTTTCCTTCTTCATGGAATAGTTTAACAAATCCGCGCGATTCTCCCAAACAATTTGCCTTTGCACTCGCCACAAGCGGAAATGAACCAATACCTTTGCCGCTAAGTTTGCCTACATACGCAATCTCTGTGAATATGCAAACAGGTACTGAACTATAATCCATCATTCTTTCTATTCCCATTATATAGCAATTAGGGATTGGGAGTTGAAGTACTCACTTCCATATGCAGAGATGATTTGGAAGATGGAGGAGCTAATCATATATCTGATACAATCAAAGCAATAAAGCTCCTGTGCCCAAAGACTATAGTATAACCACTTGTTCCAGATTTTCAAGGTAATGAGCAATTAATAAGAAAAATAGTTATGCTAATCCTGAAGTCATAAGCCACAACATTGAAACGGTGTCGAGACTCTCTAAAATCAGAGATGGTGGAGCTTCATATAGCCAATCATTAAACGTTTTAAAAAAAATTAAAGAATTTAATTCTAAAATTTTCACGAAATC
>JAICVW010000684.1 GCA_025935105.1 Nitrososphaeraceae archaeon | reverse complement strand
TATGCCGCCACTGATGTTCCAGGTTTACAAGTTGGAAAGTGTCCTGCTGAAATTGTAATATATGTACATGGCGTTGGAGCTGCTCAAAGCAATGTCATAGAGCAAACTGAGAGAGTAAAGATGTCGTTGAATAATAATAGTTACTACAATCCTGTTATTGGATTTAGTTGGGATTCAAACACTCCTAAGGGCGCTTCGACAGATAAAACACCGATAGCTGAACAACAAGGGCCAAAACTTGCGCACTTCATTTTAGACTTCAAGAATAAATGTCCAGATCCAAAGGTTAGAATGATTGGCCACTCGATGGGGGCCAGAGTTATACTTAGCACACTAACAAGCTTACACACTACTCGAGAAATAGGATAAATATCCAAAAATGTTAATACTATCGAATATCAAGCGAAGCAGGTCTAATAATAAACACGACTACAATAATTAAGAACTTTATAGGAGGTGGGTTCAAGATTAGCTGCTTTTACTGTAAGACATTTAATATTGTCTATCCTCAGGATGCTGATTATGTTCATCCATTACCTCAACCTTGTCCCCTGCAAGATAGTATATTATCGACGTTCAAATGCATAGCTTGCAGACAGTGGACAAATACTATTGGGATAAAAAACATGATTCAGACAGCGCACATATAGATAAGTAGTAAGCAGTCTTGAAATCTTGAACACTATTTGATTGAGAGATGACAATTAATAAGCAGTTTCTTGCATATACAAAGAACATATCAGTTAAAAAATAGAAAATGAGTTGGATATTTATCAGGCCTGTAGTTAGATTATTGAACAACCGTAATTGGTTGTTCTTCTGACTTCTCTAGTTCTGGTTCTTCCACTTCGATATGCTTTTTCGTCCTTAATTTATCCTTGATTTCATAATCTATGAAATCGCACATATGTTCTCTCATCACTTCCTAGTTTAAAACAGTTTCTAGATAGCGCAGAAGAATAATCCAGCGTGAAAAGAGAAGGGAACACATTTAATGGTTTGGCGTTCCTTGTACGGTTATACTGAACAACCAATTCGGATTTAGATCCCATTAAATAATATATTTGGAATTGCTCATTAGGATACTGTACCAACAGTCTTTTTCATTTCCTGTGACACCTCACGGTAGCCGTCTTTGTCTATAATCACTGCGTTAATACCATCACCGGTGCCTGAATTTCTTTTGATGGCTGCTGCAATTGCTTGGATTGCTATTTTGTAAGCACCATTTACGCTTAGATTGGGCTTAAATTCAGTTTCAAGATAACCATATGCTACCGGTGACCCACTTCCTGTAGATATGAACTTCTCTGTGGTTATCGATCCAAAGAGATCAATATTATAGATTTGTCCTTCCTCCTTAGTCTTGTCAACACCTGCAATGATTATCTGGACAAAGTATGGAAAGTATCGTTGATTGAATAGCACATTAGAGCACAGTCTAGCAGCAGAATTGATTCGTATGGGCTCTTTATTTGTAAGGCGGTAAATGTTCGCATTATAACGCATGATATCAACAAGGTTTTGGGCATCAGCTACACCACCTGCCATAGTCATACCAATATGGTTATCTACTTTCTGAATTTTCATAACATGTCTATCAGCAATAAAGAAGCCAGCGCTTGCCCGTGTGTCAGCAGCTAGTACTACACCATCTTTACATATTAACCCACAAGTAGTTGTTCCCTTTTTAATATGCTCTGCAAGATATTCCTCGTAACTATTATTCTCATGCTGTCTGTACATTCTATGTAGTTGATATTAGACCAGATCAGATTTAAGTATTGTCAAGATTGATAATTAAGAACTCATCTGGAAAGTAATTTGACATACTACTTGAGACTTTCTCACCAGTTTACCTATAGCTTTGATTGTGTTTTATTACGATAGTGAGGTTCGAAGAGCTAACAGATAATCAATGGAATCTTTTACTACCGTCAAT
>JAICVW010000605.1 GCA_025935105.1 Nitrososphaeraceae archaeon | reverse complement strand
GCTTGTGGTTCGTCATATCTCCATACACCTGCAAAGGAAGCTAACTTCATTGGCATTTTTAAATCTCGTCTTAGACTAATGAACCGCGTCATACCAACAGTAAGATCAAATCTTAAAGCAATTTTTCTGTCTCCTTTGTCAGTAAAGCTGTAAATGTCATTAGAAATACTTGGCCCGGCTTTTGCCTCAAGTGTGGCCAACATTTCGATGGGGGAAGGCTCTATAGCAACAAAGTTGAAGAGCTTCGCTGTCTCGTCGAACTTGTCTTTTATGAATTTAATGCCGACCAGCTCGTTTGGTTCAATGTCTCTCATTCCCCGCGGAAGCTCTAGCTTCATATTTAAGAACGTCAAGTGTTCGCATTTAGATTTTCCGATCAATTATTATATTTAAAGAAAATGAGATCGCATGGTGGATTCAGGGTTTCGCTATTTAGATCATGTTACTGACTTGGTTATCGAAGCAACCGGAAGTACGATTGAAAATGCCTTTGAAAACTCTGCCCGTGGCTTAGTCCACTCAATGTTTGATACCAGCAGGATTTCGCCTACCCTAAATGTCTTGATCGAAGACACAGGGCATGATATGGAAAATCTCTTGTATAATTGGCTCGAAAAGGTCTTGCTACTGATGTTAGTAGAGAAGATTATTGTTTCCAATTTTAAAGTTAGGATAATCGAAAACCAAGGAATATACTCAATCATAGGGGAAGCAATGGGCGAAAAAATAGACTTGGATAAGCACAGCTATAAAATAGAGATTAAAGGAGTAACGTACCACGAGATGGAAATCAATCAACACCCCGGTGAAGTGACTATTAGATTTATGTTGGACCTCTGAATATTCAAAGACAATATATGAAAGTCTTAAATAGCAATTCGCTGCTTTAGTTGTTCTAGGATGAGCGAAGGGAAAAAAAATCCTGGTGTACATGCAAGCTCCAATCAAACCTTGATGGAGCTCTCTGAAAAGAACTTTTTTGGAATAGTCAATGGTAGCAAGCCAGTGTTGGTCGATTTTTGGGCTACCTGGTGTGGTCCCTGCCAATTTATGCTACCAATATTCGATAAGCTAGCCAAAAAGTATGCAGACAAGGTAACCTTTGCACGCTTAAATGTAGATGATAGTCAAACTGTTGCCATGAAATTCGATGTTTACGCAATTCCTACCTTTATAATGTTCATGAATGGTAAGCCCATAGACAGAGCTGTGGGTGCGGTTGGAGAAAAGGGTTTGGAAGGGCTATTGCAAAAATACCAGTGATTGTCTGTTTATAAATAGAATGAACCATATGCACTAAATATAGCCATAAGCAGAATCCTCACTTCTTTTTAGCGTCAAAATCTTACCAAAGACCTCATCTTCCTCTGGAGTCAAACGGGCTTTGAATCGTTCAGCAAGCATCTTTGCCTCTTTACTGTTTAAATCGGTGTAGAAAATGTCACCCTCGTTAATGTGTCTACCAATGACTGGTCCCCTTATCGATATTGCTATCTCCATTCCTTTGGTTGCCTCGTCTAGTGATTTACCATTTTCTTGCACTTGGTGTACGACTCCTATTTTTTGGCCAACTTCATTCATAATTTTGACCTTCTGTCTCAGTCTGCCTACTAATACCTCTGCTCCAAAAACGGCTGGATCGTTTCGCCTGAAAATGTAGCCCTTTAAAAATTGAAATTTACAAATTGGAGGGATCTCATTAAATAAAATAGAATCTTCGTGTTCTTTTTGATACTTGACCCAGTCCGTATATCCTCTCACGAGGTTGTAGATTATTCGATCGTTTATTATTTTGACATTTCGTTCCTGTGATTCCTTGAGTGCATCTTCTAATATCTTTATATTGAATCCAAGAACTACTCCTACATATCTGTCCTTTTCCCTCACAGTCAAAGCAGCGATTACATCTCTCCTTGTGATTGGACCAATATCAGCATGTTGAATTGGTATGTTTTCTTTTTTAAGAAGATCTGTAAGAGCTTCTATGGACCCGATAGTATCACATTTCAGAATGACCCCAATAGAATTAGTGTCGATAAATGCACTCTTAATCTCTGCCTCCACGATTGATTTGATCCTTTTTTCATTATCCCCACTTCTCAATACATATACTGGGCTTCCGGCAAGAACACCGTCTAGATCGGGGGCCGTTATCTTTACCCCGGCTGCTGCTATCACTCCACTTACTGGCTTGAATTTATCTCTTGGATCCCTCATTTCATCCAAAGGTCTTGGTATGAGCAAGGACTTGATTCTAGTAACTATCGCGGAATCTCTCTTAGCCAATACTATGCTATCGCCTTGCTTTAACTCTCCGTCAAGTAGTATGATGTTAGCCGTTGGCCCTAAACCTACCTCTTCATTGATTTCTAGGATGATTCCTTTCGTGGAGGAAGAATGCCTTTCTAACCTGTTAGCCATAAACTGCTGAGCTAGACCAACTAGAACTGCCAGTAACTCCGGTATACCTACACCTGTTGCAGCACTTACTGGCACTATTGCAAGCTCTTTTCCAAAGTTCTTAACTCGCCAAAATGCTTCAG
>JAICVW010000414.1 GCA_025935105.1 Nitrososphaeraceae archaeon | reverse complement strand
TGCTTGCCTGCCAAGTGAAGATGCAACAGAACGTAGTTAACTTGATTAAGTAAGGGCTTATTTTGTTCATCACCCTTTCTTGCCTTCTGTCTCAAATCTGACGGAACACTACCCCACCACTCATCGAAACTTCTTTTCCCATTATTTGCACTTTTTGAGCCGAATCCTTTTGGCATTGTCATGGCACTAAAATATATTATTTCAATCCTTTTAAGGGTTTGCTTGTGCCTGTCGTTTAATCAATCAGTTCTCGAGTCTCGTTGAATATAATCCTGAGTATGAGCGCCCATGGTGTCAAAGTTCGAAGGCTTAATGACCGGTACTTAATCATTTCAGGAAATGCTAGTTCAATTTTAGATAAGTACCCTTCCTTGTTGCTAGTCGTTTAACTTTGTAGACTCTATTTTCAAATAAATTCCACTTTTATCTTCTGAAGTATTGCATCTGGTTCCGAAGAAATGCAGGTCATCTAATAGTGATGAATGACACACAAATTGACCTTTATGAGGACTATAGCATTGTCTTCATTTTTTTCGCTTTTATATTCTGGCCTATTTATTGACATCATAGGGGAGCAGGCAGGCAGCCTCGGAAATACCAGTCTTTTCTTAATCCGTCAATAAGCTTTGGCGCGAAAGAAGGGACCATTGTTATATCTTATTTCGATCCGATCTCCTCGGCTTTATTGACAGCCCACTCACTTTCGAATTTCCGCTGCTCATTTTTCATATCAAATTCCTCTCAATCAGACGCTGAGCTTAGTTGGCGTACTCCTGCTAGAATTTCCTAAGCTTCGTAGGCGTCTCGTCCTGCTGTGTGGATGAATAAACGCTGCTTATGGTCCACATATTCGTAAAGAAGTGTATTTAACTTTTGTCTAAGATAGGAAAATCTAATTGTACGCCAGGTATAACATGTATGGCAACTCGTTATATCATTTTGTTATTTTAATTCGGATTCCGATTCGATACTAAATGAGAAAAGTATTGACTTGCTTAATCGTAACCTTGTTGTCATATTATTACTCTGATTAGGTTGTTTTTTGATAACTCATTTTCGACCCATGAACCTTAACATCGATTGAATGAACTATTCTAAATCATTAGTTTTGGATCTCAATCTCAACGAGCACTTTAAACGCAGTTAAACATCACTACAGGTAGCGCTATCCAATTCGATTCCTGAATAATTTTACAAATCAAATCATAATTATTCTCACTTCGTTAATTCTACAACAAAAGGGCTGTTAATTCTGATATAGTGATTGACGAATACTTTACGATTGAAAATTGAAAGATATCCATGTTATTATACAATCAATTAGATCATTACCACATGTTAGTAACGTTAATAAGCTTACAGCGCGATGTACTTGTTCATGTCTAAAAATCCGGGGATTTTGAATTCGAAATATACGCCGATATATTTTGCAGCCTATCGAGTTGACCAAACCAATCTGATGCACAATGAATACCAACATTAGTGGTAACAGTGCTGCTACCATGGACGTAGATAATATGCCAAATCAATTCAAAATATCTGATTTTTTAATATATTGCTTCAAAGTCCTTGGAATTGGGCGCGAGACAGAGTTAGGGAGACAAATCAATGAAACAGTTCACCGCCTCCAAGGCGATGGACTCAGAAGCACGCAATGGTTAGAAGTTATGAAAGCCATTGCCGAGATCTGTGCTTACAAGGATAGATTCATGTTTACACAGTCGCAGCTATATGATTTTCTTATTTTGGCAACAAAACCATTAGGAGAGAAGGAAAGAAGGCGGTTTCGCGTTGGTGAGATAGTGTTCAAAATTTACAAAGATATTATGGAGAACTATGGCCTCTTCTCTGAATCCTTAAAATTTCAGTACCCTCGGATAATTACTGACGTAGCCTTCGTATTTGTGTATGGGAAGGACAGTTTAGGAAGGGAAGTAGTCCCACACATGTTAGAGAAATACTTTGAAGAAAGAAAGTTACAGTTTCAGGAAAGCAAGCCTGATGCGGTGGCCAAGACAGTGAAATTGGATCAAAAACTGATTGAAAGTTTGAGTCAAATAACTGGAAGAGAGCAATCAAGCTTGACACAATTACTCAATAGATTGGATAGCATGGATATAGATAAATTGACTAATATTTGTGTCAACTACGACAAATTACAAAAATATATTGGTTTAATGGACTCGATAACTGAATTTAGAAAAGAGGTAGAAAACGAGCTAGGTAAAAAGCTCACTTACAATCAGTTTCAACATGCTAGCGTCTCTATTAGAAAAACCAGATCTTATATAGAAAACGTATTGGATGGTAAATTTTTGCCTCATGGCTCTCATGGCATCAACCATGTAAGACACAATTTGGAATATGGTTACCAGGTGATCGGGATCATAGGGAGCAAAAAGCGAAGTTCGCTAAAATCTTGATAAGTTTTATCCTTACGCTCCCACTTTCTTTTTGCAACACTCTAGTTGTTTCAGTTTGAATAAACGCAAGCATTTTCGTAATTCAAAGTTGGCGCTAGTTAGGAGACCTGGCATAGACGAGAATAATCGGAAAACGAAATCGATCATAATATTATTATTGAGCAGCTCGATGAATGACTAGACAACACTATTTGGCCAAGGTAAGAAGAAGTACAATCCAACAGCAAGGAAAAGCTATTACATCAACTCAAATGTACGAGATAGAGCAGGTTGCGCACAGCCAATTTGGTGTACTAAGGATATACATGATGGAGAATGCCGGGCACGGTCTAGCAGATTTTATAAAGGACCAATTCAAGAAAAAGGGCAAAGGTATCATTCGAGTTACCGCAGTCTGTGGCGGAGGCAACAACGGTGGGGATGCTCTTGTAGCAGCGAGGCATCTTAGCGGTCATTCAAAATACAGGGTGTCTGTATTGTTATTGTGCTGCCCTTCTAACCTGCGGACATATGAAGCAAAGGCCAACTGGGATATAATAACAAAAATGGGCTCTATAGAATCTTTGTTTTCAGATAAAATTAATAATAAAATCGAAGAGTATATTTCAAGCGCAGATATTATTATAGACGGAATTTTTGGAACAGGTATGAGAAAAGATGTGTCGGAGCCCTATGGTTCTGCTATCCGCTATATCAATCGATCAAAAGCATACGTAGTTGCCGTTGATATTCCATCTGGACTCGATCCCAATACTGGAGTAGCAGGGTCAGTATGTATCAAAGCTGACGCTACAGTGACTTTTCATAGACTAAAAATAGGGCTCCTAAAAAATAAAAGATACGTAGGGCGACTACACCTTGAACCGATTGGAATACCACGAGAATCAGAGAATATCGCTTTGAGGTGAAATTATGGTATTGAAAATATTTCAAATCCTTGTGGGACAAATGTCTAATTTCACGTACGTATTAGCGGACGAGACAAGTGGCGAAGCAGCAGTGTTTGATCCATCATGGGATTTGGATAAAGTACTTAAAATTATAATTGACAACAGATTAAACCTAAAATACATCATAAACACTCATACCCATTTCGATCACGTTCTTGGAAATGAAAAAGTTGCTTCCAACACAAAAGCAAAGATAGTACAGCACAGTGCTTCTACTCAGCCTCATGATTTATCTGTAGATAACGGCCAGGAATTACTGCTGGGGGAATCGAGGCTATACATACTTCATACTCCTGGACATTCAAACGATAGCATTTGCGTCATCATCAACGAGGAGTCTATACTTACTG
>JAICVW010000101.1 GCA_025935105.1 Nitrososphaeraceae archaeon | reverse complement strand
CCGTGCCTTCAATAACTGCGATATCCTTATTATCTAAAAATATGGCCTTGTCTGTATAAGGCAGGAATCCGAGCACATCGCTTGAAATAAAATAACCATCTTCTGCTGGACCAATTATAAGCGGCTCATCGTATCTGGAGCCACAAATGGTCCCATCCTCAAAAACGGCCACGAATGCGTAGCAACCCTTTAGCCTCTTACACGTATTGCTTACGATTTGGGCTAGATTCAAATTCTCCCTTGAGTAGCTTTCTAGAAGGTGTGCTATCACCTCACTATCGGTGTCACTTTTAAAGTTATGACCACTCTTGACTAGTTCGTCCTTTAAGTCCTTGTAATTTTCTATAATTCCGTTATGAACTACTGCAACGTCACTAGTACAGTCGTAATGAGGATGGGCATTTTTTTCTGTTACTCCACCATGTGTAGCCCATCTTGTGTGACCGATACCTACTTGTCCCTGCATAGTTATTAAATTGTGTGAGCTATTTACAACCGACACTCTTCCAACACCCTTACGTGTTAGAATCCTACCATTATCGATTGTTGCTAGGCCTACGCTATCATATCCTCTGTATTCCATTCGTTTGAGGCTATCTACCAAAATTGGAGCCACGCTTGACCGGCTGGCGTAGCCTATTATTGAACACACAGAATTTTAATGAATTTAACTGCTTTTAACATTTTTCAATGGTCTTACGTACCATTCTAAGAATAAACGTACCAGTGGTTAGCGTAAGAGCGAATTATTAACTACAATTCAATAGTACCGCTAAATATAACTATATAATGGTCGGTTTGAATGCTAGTGTATGCCTGTGGATAAGACACTCATTCATGTTGCTGAAGGAAAAACTTTTGGCAAAAAGATAACCGTGTTCGAAAAGGTGGAACACTTTAGAGTTCTGTCGAATCCTTTGGCCTGGCGAATGCTAGGACTGCTATCAAGAAGCCCTATGTATCCAATAGAAGTAGCAAAGGAACTCAAGATCTATGAACAGAGTGCATATTACTACGTACGGAAATTAGTTGATATTGGCGCTTTAACTGAGGTTGGTACCCACCAGGTCAGGGGTGGGACGGCTAGACTTTATCAGTCTTCTAGTCCTGCATTCGGCATCGAGATGGACTGGGGAGAAAGGCAGCTAGAACTGAGAAATCAACAGAATTCCAGCGGGCAATATGCTAACAAATTTTTTGATGAATTTATTGTGGATGGCGCATTTAGCGGCCTAATCATAGTTGGTGCCCCAGATCCTCACGGACCGTATAGGTCTTCCTCGCGAGACGGTCATTATGCAGTACATCTAGCTTTCTTCCTTGGGACAATTAGTAATATTCCTCCTGAATTTATCGTAAAGTTGGACGCCGACGCCAAAGCAGAAAAGGTGATCGAAGAAAACAACATAATATCCATAGGAGGCCCTGGCACAAACATAGTAACTGCAGAGTTTAATAGGTATTTGCCGATAAGATTCAATGAGAAGAATTTTTGGTCAGGATTAGTAGACTCATCTTCTGCAAAATCCTACAGTCTTGATAATCAAGGATTAATAGCCAAAATAAAAAATCCTTATAACAATAAGAAGAAAATTATTGTTCTCGCAGGCGTAAGGTCAATCGGAACAAAATCTGCCGTTTTGGGATTGACTAATTATAGCCAAGAGATATTAAAGAGCTATAAAAGTAATGAAGAGTGGGCATTAGTCGTACAGGGATTTGACATGAATGCAGATGGAAAAATAGATCACGTAGATATTGTCTCTGAATTCTAGCCCTGACCTTTCAAGTAGCTGGTTGATTTAATGGACCCAGTAGGCTTGTGTGCAACAAAATCTTGGGCTCCTCTTCAGTCTTAACCAAGTAGCCAGGGAGGTTTACAATCCTATCGCCTATGCTTACATGTCCATGGACTACAACTTGCCTAGCTTGGTGAGGGGATTTAGTGCCTGACTTCTTCATAACTATAGTTTGAAGCCTCCGTTCAAGCAAATCCTCGATCCTCAAATTTAAAATATCATCAAGAGATGCAGATTCATTTACTAAACCCAATCTATTCAGTGCCCTTAGTAATCTGGTCTCTTTTTCTGATCTAACTTCCGTAGCCAGGGACAGGAGTGCCCTAGCTTGATTCCTAAATCTGGCTATCTCAGTCTGAGCCTTCCAAAGTTCTCTTTTATTTCGTAACCCAAAGGATCCTACTGTGTAAAGTTCGGAATTCAACTGGCCTGTTGTCCATATTCTCCTAGGCCTATGGTAGCTCTTTTTTGATTTACGAGGATCTCCCATTTTCTATCACTAACTATTTGTTTTCAGGTTCCTTTGCCGTTGTTTCTTTGGCTTTGGTGGCAGGTGCAGAAACAGCTGATTGAGCTCCAGAACCTGCAGCTGGAGGTGCTCCTGCGGGTCCAGATGAGACTGGTCTGGCCAATTTCTTTACACCTACTGCGCCGCCTTTTCGTCCAGTTGTCCTGGTACATTGACCTCGCACCCTAAGACCAAACATGTGCCGGTAGCCTCGCCAGCTCATGACAGATTTTTCTCGTTCTACATCATTTGATATCATAAAATCCAGGTCCGAAGTGATAAGATGCCGCGAAGTACCTGTTTCCATGTCCTTCCGTCTATTAAGATACCAATCTGGCATTCCTACCCTAGCTGGATCCCTAATAGCCGATTCAATATCGACTAACTCCTTTTCCGTAAGAAATCCCAATCGTATATTCGGATTTATTCTAAGAGATTGTAATAAAACTTGAGCCAAATTCTGACCAATTCCTCTGACAGCACTCAACGCAACAATTATTTTCCTACTCCCATCGATGTCCTTTCCCGCAACTCTGACAATGTGCTTGTATTCGGATGCTGACAAACAAAGTCAGCAAGCAATCTCTTAAATAAAAACTATACTAGAAAATGCCCGCAGCACCCAAATGTAGAATAATACCGGAAATAGCGTATACCTAAATATGCCCCTATAAGATCTGAGGGTGTTGGAAATACCTGCATTTAAGCTGTATATTATCATTTCACATTTAAACATATTCAAGCAGCGAATTGAACAAAAATTTACTCATATAATCGTGAGCTGAATAGCTATGAGGATAGTAATGAAATTTGGTGGAACTGGAGTGAACTCGGCAAATAAGGTGCGGGAAGTCGCCCAGCTCATTAAGACCCAAAGAACTATTGGAGACGAAGTTGTAGCTGTAGTGTCAGCTATCCGCGGAATGACTGACGACACACTTTCAATTGCTGAAAACATACGAGATGGCCAAAGAGTTTCTATTGAAGAATTTATGAAAAGCACCCGTAATTCACACATAGCAATTCTTCGCGATGCAATAACTAATAGAACCATTATGAAAAAAGCTGAGTCTCTAATCACACAAGTTCTAGATGAATTGGAGAAAGTTCTAAGAGGCATAATTCTTTTGGCCGAGGTAACCCCTAAAACACTAGATTATTTGCTGTCTTTTGGAGAGCGTCTATCCACTCCTATTGTTTCATTCGCTCTCCAAGACATAGGTATTCCATCTGAGCATCTGACTGGGAAGGAGGCAGGTATTTTGACGGATTCAAACTTTGGGGATGCTCGACCTTTGATGGACACTACCAAGCTACGAGTTGGATTAAAAATTGCACCATTGCTAGCCAACAACGTGGTCCCTATAGTGACCGGGTTTATCGGAGCGGATCAGCATGGCGTCACGACCACTATAGGAAGGGGAGGATCAGACTACACAGCCACGTTAATAGCGTCGAGCATTCAAGCCGACGAGGTTTGGCTATGGAGCGATGTAGACGGGTTAATGACAGCTGATCCTAAAATTATTCAAGATGCACAAGTTCTCAAAGAAGTTTCATTTACTGAGGCATTAGAGATGGCCCTTTTCGGTGCCAAGTATATTCACCCCAGATCCTTTTATCCAGTGATTGAATCGAACATTCCAATCAGGATTCGCAATGCACTTAATGTGAGTCAGCAGGGCACAATCATTACTACGACCCCCACAAAATCATCTCAAAAAATCGTGAAATCAATAAATGCTATACGCAAAACGTCACTGATCGATGTAAGCGGCGGAGATATGGCCGGTTCTCCGGGGACTGCTTCTCGCATCTTTGAGATCCTTGCACGAAACAAAGTAAACATCATAATGATCTCTCAGAGTCCGTCTGAATCCAGTATCTCAATGGTTGTAAGAAAAAGCGATCTCGACAGGGCAACTACTGCACTGGAGCTCAATCTCCTTGGAAAAATGATCAAGAAGATGGATGTTATGGAAAATGTTGCCATAATCGCGGTCGTGGGATCGGGGATGAGAGGAATAAAAGGGGTGGCTTCAAAAATTTTTCGCGCTGTAGCAGGTAGCGACGTAAATGTCATAATGATTGCACAGGGTTCTTCGGAGCTAAACCTTGCTTTTGTTGTTAATGATGATGATTGTGAAAAGACTGTGAGAGCGTTGCATTCAGAATTCAAGCTGGGTCTGGCCAATTAGCTTGGATTGCAAAAGACCGGTGGGTAAGTGAGTGTTGGAGTGAGGGAGTAGATAAGTGATTGAGCGGTGCGCGTATCTAGGTAGGTAGGTAGGTAGATTGACATAGCAAGGTAAGAAAAGGATAAATTATATTTTGTTGTAACTGCTAGAATTGACCGTAAGTAAAGGTAAATTATATGTTGTAGGGGTTGGTCCTGGCAACCACGAACATATGACTCATAGGGCAAGAGCAGTAATTGAAGAAAGCGAGATTATAGTGGGATATGAAACTTATGTTTCCCTTGTAGAGGATTTGATTGAAGGTAAGCAAGTCTATCGATATGCCATGACCCAGGAAGTTGAGAGGGCTAACCAGGCGATAGAATTTGCAGAAGCCGGTAGAATAGTGGCATTAGTATCATCTGGCGATCCTGGCATTTACGGTATGATCGGGCTTATTTATGAAATTCTGTCTGAAAAGGGATGGAACAGGCAAAACGGAATACTTGTTGAATGTGTGCCGGGTGTTTCTTCGTTGAACTCTTGCGCCGCGCTTGTCGGCTCTCCACTGATGACTGACTTTGCTGTTGTCAGTATGAGTGATCTACTAGTCCCCTGGGAGATAATTGTAAAACGCGTAGAGGCTGCTGCGGCAGGAGACTATGTCACTGTAATATACAACCCTGCTAGCAAGAAACGCATTCATCAGCTTAGGGATACTAGAGAAATTTTCTTAAGACATCGAAAGCCAGAAACACCAGTTGCAATAGTCAAGGGTGCCTACAGAGAAAGCCAGACCATCGCCATTACTACACTTCAAGAAATGCTTGAGCACTCCGATATTCTTGGGATGATTACCACAGTAATTGTTGGTAACTCTTCTACATTTGATTACAATGGCATGATGATAAACCCAAGAGGCTATAGATCAAAGTACGAATTAGTCAAAAAAGCGATATGATTTTCCATTCGGTTGTTAGGGTTCATTAGTAACGTTGTCTGAGACATGGGGTACATATGACTAGTGTTACTTAAGTCTAAATCAGCCCTGCAGCATCTGAGGCTATTTTGTTAGGATAAATTTGGTTCCCTGCCTTTAAAGTGCTCACGTACTGGTCTAATAATTCTGTTAATGTACTCTGCCGTAGCACTTTTGAGATCCTTTGGATGAATCTTATTCTCCGTGTAACTCCTTTCGAGCTCCTTGAAGTTAGAATAAGTGACATTGCCCCCATATTTTTGTGGTCGTTCTACTATAAACTCCTTATACTCATGGAATATAACATATCTTATCAACTCCAATATCGGGTTATTTTCAACTACTGTAGGAGGGCAATACCCTTTAATGATTTTCTCTGTGATGGTGCTTTCATCATCGTGAACTAGAATACTAGAAGAAGGATTACTCTTGCTCATCTTACTGAAGTTTTCTGCCTCATAGTTATTGTTTGAAGGCTCTGAAAGTCCAGGCAGTATATGATGATGGATAGATACTGGAATCTTCCAACCAAATTTCGGAAAGATTTCTCTTACCAACATATGTATTTTTCTTTGATCCATTCCTGCATGAACTATATCCAAATCAAGGGCTTTGATGTCGACTGATTGCATCGGTGGATACAGCAGTTGCGCAAGATCTAGTTTTTCGTTTTCTGTTCTGCCCATAATTGTAAGTGATCTGATCGTTCTAGACAGACTAATCTGTTTACTAAACTGCACAAAGTCGATCCAATAGTTATTGGTCCTCTGATAAAGATCACTTCCTAGTTCTATAGATACGCCTGGACAAAAGAATCTGAAAGCATCAGCATAGTATTGCGAAAACTCTCTGATCTTTTCCCAGTCTCCTTGAAGCTTGTTATTGATGTAGGTATGCCAGTCAGCCAAAAAAACTGTGCATTCAACTTTTGCCTTTATCAGATCGTTAATCTTGAAACCTGTCAGAATCAAGCTGCCAAGATGCAGTATGCCAGAAATTTCTAAGCCGACATAGTGTTTAGGACGGGCCACTGTTTCCAGAAGTGTTCTTAATTCTTGTCCGGTAACGACTTCTTCTGTTGGTTCTCTTAGAATCAACGACAGCCGCTCCTCTAAATCCATTACAAATTTCGAACGTGTAGACAATGCCTATTAAATTTTGCATTTTACCCAGAAGTGCTCATTAGCATTTTACTGCACGGGTTAAGGCTAAGGACGTACAAAAAGGCTAATTGCGGAGCTTTATGGAGACTTAATGGCGGGAATGTTGGAATTTCGATAGGAATTTGATCCTTAAGCTTGTGAAGATAAACAATCTACCGTCCATCCTTTATGACGAAATACAATCACATAAAAAGTTAAATTGAGTTCGCGAAACAATTCATAGGTTGAAGACCAAAGCCAGCGTAGAAGTTGCCAGCGCGGTGCAAACCAAGGCCGCCGGCCGCGGTGCAGGCCTTGCAATTGTTACTCATCCGAGTAATGGAAAAGGCAAGGTCAAATATGACAAAAAGGCTGAATCCGAATTTTTTGTTGATAACTCTGCCCTAGCAGGATTCACCGGCGAACGGATTCTCTATATGGCCGTAAGAGAATTGATTGAGAATTCATTGGATTCCTGCGAGGTGTACCGTATCCTTCCCAACATTTACCTTACGTTAAAGGTATTGGACCCGACAAATGATTTGTGGCTTATATCGTGTGAAGACAACGGTATAGGTATCCCGGCGGACAAAGTCCCAACGGCCGTATGTTCTTTCCTGACGTCAGCCAAGTACGTGGAAAAACAGCAGCGAGGACTGTTTGGGGTAGGATTAAAAATGATTGCTGCCTTTTCAACCAAGGATACTGATCACCCCCTTAAAGCTTGGTCAAAGCCGGTTGACGAGAGCCTAGAATATTATTTTGAACTCAGGACAGACATTGGAACTAACAAGCCGATCGTCCTTTCTAAGAAAATTGTGAAAGATGGTGAAGCCCAAATCAAGGGCAATACCGGCTTCAAAGTCGAGGCCGTACTACGGGCGAGACTTTCGCCAATAACTAAGAATAAGATTTATGATTATGTCAGTAACACAAGTATTGTAAATCCATATGCAAGTTTAAAGTTTCTTACAGATGATGGGGAATTAGCATTTTATAGAAGAACCACAACAATGCCTGAGCCTGCCAAAGAGGTTTTGCCTCATCCTGCAGACATGGATCTAAAAACACTGAAGAAGGCGATAGTTAATTCTATGTACCAAAAAACCACCCT
>JAICVW010000218.1 GCA_025935105.1 Nitrososphaeraceae archaeon | reverse complement strand
TGTTTTAACAGATGCACTGATTACCTTAGCGCATGCCTTCAAAGAAGCTGGGGTGAATCCACCAAAGAAGATTGAAGTTGACAGTCCAACTTTTGATAAACTACTATCAGAATCAATGATGTTGTATAATATTGATAGTAAAAGGCATTCACTGAGCGTGAATTTCGACTATCTGATATATTCCTAATAACAGAGCAGTCATCCTCCACTTCGTTAGATGAGCATTTTTGAAACCTGTTTTAATAGCATACTTTCTTAACGTTAAAGATTCAAGGGATACACCATTTGCGCTTGAAAATTCGATGAAATTTTGGCCATTTTCGCCAAATGGAAATGCTCTAATGCATTAATCAAATTGCAATCATTTGGTGTTATAAATTTTGGACATTCATGAATTTATGAATAGGGCACGCTTGGATAATGCTGTAGGAATGTCACGTGATTCTATTGATTCTTCATTGTTGTATATCGATAATCGGAGTAATGGATCAAATTTCGACCATTGCCAGTCTTGTAGTTTTTGCCGTGCTTGCTTGTGAATATCGATGTTATCTACAATAGTCAATCTTTGAGAACCACTGATGCTATATTGTTACATTGATTTCTGATATGCCCTGTGGCTGGCTACTAGTTTTAGCCAGCCAGCCGCAATTCCTTGGTTTACGGTTACTTTTAATATAGGATAGATAGATACGCACTAACCGTTGATAAGCAATGTCGTGCACTGCTATGTTGCGTCCCAAGAGGCGTATACCATCCAGCTGGTCGAGATTGGACGCGGAACCAGCTGATATGAGCAGATAGATTACGGCTTGTGGTGGTTCTGCACGCCGTTTCATAGCCGTAATCTGTTTGTCTGTTATTTCATTCGCACATTGTCTAATAAAGTCGAGGAACTTATGTTAACCAGAACTGACAGCGTGAGGGTCTTGTACTCTTACACACGCTGCGCAAATACTGTTTACTAGCGGTTGTTATTTCTGCTGCTGCTTTATGTGAACATATTCCGTCATTTCCTCATTCCACCCGTTATTCATGTCTTACATCATAATCATATTTTTTAATAGTGTACTGGTCAAGGAACCAGACATACATATGCAGTCTCAACCAAATAATAAATTAATGCAGGTAATGAACAAATAGTATCATCACATATGCCACTATATGAATATTATTCTAGTTCATGGGACATGGGTTGATGCATCTTCATGGGGTAAGATAATTCCAATTCTATAGAACGCAGGTCAGAATGTCATTGCAGTACAACTTACTCTTACTTCCCTTGCAGATGATGTCTCAACAGTGAAACATGCAATTGACTTGATTGGTGAACCAATAATCCTGGGACATTCTTATGGTGGGTTTCTGATAACTAATGCTGCCTATAATGATGCTAAAGTCAAAGGACTTGTTTACCTTGCTGCTTTTGCTCCAGATGAGGGTCAGTCCATGTCAGATCTCGTTGATTCTAGTAAGCTTCCAAAGGGATTTTTAATCTTCGATAGCGCAGGATTTGTCTATGTCAATCCTGAAATGTCCTGGCAGATATGTGCTCAAGATATTGATCCAGTTCAGGCCAAGGTAATGGCCGCTACGCAAAAGCCAACTAATCAATCTATTCTAACTGAGAAGTCCGGTCCCCCAGCTTGGAGGCAATTACCTACATGGTACCAGGTATCCGAGAATGACCGCATTATTCCTCCTGCTATTCAAAGAGTATTCGCAAAACAAATGAATGCTACTACTACTATATCAATTCCTTCCAGTCATTCGCCCCCTATATCTCATCCAAATGAGATAGCCCAGTTAATCCAAAATGCAGCAAATGCTTGAAGTAGTGTTATCTATCAAGAACTTCCTCTATTATTAGAATGGTCAGTCCTGTAATTATGGATGATGGTATGAAAGTATTATCAATAATGATGATCTAGAATTGGTAAGTAATATTGCCAGCAAATAACAATAAACAACGATATGACATTTTTGGGAATAAGGACATATATATTGAATTCTATTCAAATGGCAAAAATCACTAATACATTTAGATGGATATATGGTATAATAGCTAGAAAACCAACAAAGTTCAGTTGGCTAGTAGATGGTTTACTAGCTGGAAGTGATGTACCCCTTACTTTTTCTCAATATAGCTGGCTGCTTAAGCAAGGAATACAAACAATAGTTACCGTAAGAGAAAAGCCTATCTCTCCAAAATGGATTAATCGAAATGTCACTACAAACAATAGTACAATCCCTCAGAAAATTAACTATTTTCATCTAAAGGTCAAGAATAAAGATGTTCCCTCTGTTGAGCAATTGGATAATATGGTTGACTATATCAATAACCAAATAAATAATGAGAACAGGCCAGTTGCAGCACATTGCTCAGGTGGCAAGGGCAGAACAGGAACTATGCTTGCAGCATATCTTATCAAAGTACAACGTCTGAGTGCAAGAGAAGCAATTGAGCAGATAAGAAGAGTCCGTCCAGGATCTGTAGAATCAAAAAAACAAGAACTTAGACTTTACGATTACAAAGACTATGTTTATAGTCAGCAAAATCAGCTTCTCAAAAGAATGAAGGATAGATAGGAATTGTGTTAACAAAACTGAAACGTACTCAGCTGATCTACCTCAGTCCAAAAAGCGAAAGAGCATAAAAGATAGAACATGCGTATTAGTCGACCTGTGGCCTATAGATTTTCTATATACAATCTTCCTAAATAGCTATCATTTGTTTGTTTGTTTGTTTATTATTAACTATTACATTGTACACAGACAGTACCAGCCTAATCTCAGCAAGTTAATTCTAGGGCCATGTATCTTCATTATATGCACAAGTCAGACGTTTTTATTTTTATTTTGAGACAGAATAATTTACTTCCTCCAATAGTGATCCGCTAACTAATTTTTCAACAGAATATCTTTCAGTTGCTGATTTCCGAGCAATTCATCAATTATTCTCTTGCATTCTTCTTTCGGGACATCATTCTCGTCAAACCCAAGAGAATCGATTGCTCTTAAGTTCCAATAGTTCTTAATGGCAGTACCCAATATCCTTTGCGAGTCGTAGATGACTTTGCCAAATGCAGTATGGAAGTATCTTCCCTTTTGTCGTGTTACCAAGCCGGTCTTTTGCAACTGAGACATCCTTGAGTAATATTGCTTTCTAGTAAGCTTCAACTCGTCTATGATAGTCTCACTTTCATCTCCTCCAGCAAGATAAATAGCATTGAAAATCAAGAGAGATTTTTCGTCTGACATTGTTTTTATAACATCTGTCATCATGGATGAATTCCGAGTTCTACCAGAATTGATCTTTACACGCTCTACACTGTTTTCCTTTTCAGAAATCAAAAATGCACACTCTTTAGGTCAAGCCAATGTTATTAATTAATATCTGGATAAATACAAGTAGAAATCCCACGACTAGAGCTTCAACTCCATTTTTCCCTTTTGCGCCATTGTTTGACTGTAACATTGCATCGTATTGGTGTTGTTTATATTGTGAAGCCACAAACGGTATAGTATTTACCCCAACCGGCCCTGAACATATTCAGAACCTACCAATGAAAATATTAAACCATGACCTGTCACCATTTTCTACTTGATTGATGCGGGAAAATCCCTCTCAACCTGTGCACTTCGCCTGGCACAATGTGCTCAAATTTCGATAATTCGCACAGTTGACTAATCAATTCTACGACCAACTTTCCCAGGGCATATCATCGATATGTCGAAAGAAACAACAGCTGCTCACAGGATATATTATTGTAGTAGACCTAACGATTTTGAAAAATTATTATAGATGGATCGCTTTGTAGTTACCAAATAAGCTAAGGGTATCATCAATACATGTTTGACCCAGAAAACACAAATACAAGTATCAGGTTTAGCTGAATCACGTTGCATAAAATAAAAACTATGACGAAATTTATTGAATTATTTTTGATAGGTATACTTGGATTATCATTTCTATCCGCAAGTATTTTCAAACAACAAGATCAAGCACTAGCTCAGCAATATATCCAGACAATAAAATATAGAAATCTATTAATAGATTTAGGCAATGGAGTAGAGACCAGTGCTCAATTAACTTATCCTGCTATTGGAAAGGGGCCATTCCCTGGAGTATTACTTATAGCTGGAACTGGTGCTGTTGATAAGAATGAGACATCAGGATTTGTTCACAAGTATGGACCTAAACCACCTACACCGTTTTGGCAGATAGCTCAATATCTATCAGAGAGAGGCTTTGCAGTACTCAGATACGATAAGAGAGGTGTTGGTGCGAATTTTACTATTTTGAACACTAATGTATGGGGAAATGCTACAATCAGCGCTCTAATACATGATGCACAGAAAGCAGTTAGAATTCTTACAGTGCAGCCCGAAGTTGATCCTAAAAGAATAAGCATAATTGGTCATAGTGAGGGCACGATAATTGCGCCAAGAGTAGCAATTGATAATTCGACTCTTATAAAGAACATAATACTTATGGGTACAGTAGCTCAGAACACTCGAGGTTTATTGCACCATCAAATAGTAGACCTACGTACAGAGTACGCTACACAGGTATTAGATAAAAATCACACTGGATTAATATCAATACAGCAAATAGCAAAGGCTCCTGTGTTAAGGAATGTATTGGTACCATCTTCAATTTTGTTCACGGTAACACCAAACTCATAACTAATGCTCTAGTAAACAAATTTGGAAATAGTACCTTTAAGCCTAGTTACATAAGTATTGGCAAACAGCTCAAATCTTCACTGATCAAAGCATTTGAGAATTTAACGGCATTTAATCCATCCAAATGCAACAATATTGGGGCGTGCCCCCTCTGGCAGAGGTCAGAACTGAATATGATTCCAACTCTAAGCATTATTGGTAATGTGTCTAAATCTACAGGTATTCTAATACTCAATGGAGAAAACGATAGTCAGACTCCAGTTCAACAAGCATTTACCTTACAACAAAAATTAACTGATGTGAACCATCCTGATCATACCTTAATAACTTATCCAAATTTAGGCCATTCCTTCTATCCATCATCTCAATGGTCCACTGGAATCGGACTAATTGAACCTTATGTTTTAGCAGATATTTATGCATGGCTTGAAGATCGTTCAGGCCTTACACATCCCTATGTTGCTAGTCCTGCATCCACGTTAGGAACAAATGCAAATACAAGTTCCTCTAGTATTAGATGATATTGAAGAAATTTGCAGATTCAACCAAGGAAGTTACGCTTGACTAGTTCAGCTTTTTTAAAACGTCTCATCTAACAGTTACAGCCTTGGAAACACCCTGATAGATTCTGATGTCGCATTGTGGATACAAGAAGATTATTGTTCACCATAATGGGCCATGGAATGAGAGGAGCCTGTATTGGACAGATATTTTAATGATATAACTGTCAAAAAAAATCAAATCAGAAGAAGGGTGGAACACGATAGGCGACAAGCCAATACTTTGGGGAAGTCATTTTTGATCTGCTCTAAAGCTGGATTATGTTCTCGTTAACTTAGCATTTTTATTTGACACTGCTACCCACACACTTACAATGGGTAAAATAAATGTGACACAAGTATCCAATCAATATTTTGGATTACATAAGATATTATCGCTAAAACTGTTGTT
>JAICVW010000644.1 GCA_025935105.1 Nitrososphaeraceae archaeon | reverse complement strand
CAATTTTGGGATAGACTCTAAGCCGAATATGTAATACCTGGCTGGTGATAGTAGGACTAGTTTTCGTCAAATTTTCACTTGGGCAATTAAGACTTTAGTACCTTTTAGTCTCTGTTGTAGGTGGAATTCTGCCTGCACTGCTTTAGCAGCCTTCACTAAAAATATCATCGACTATCAGAGATAAAAAGTAGTACTTATTCGCTATTGTTACATCTGTTTCCTACGCTTGTAAGGTAATTACCGTATTGCCAGTGTTGGCTATAGTGCTGTAGCCAATGTTTGACGATGTTTTTGCGTTTGCATCTGACTTTCCCAGAAGACTAACTGTAACGACAGTCCTACTTAGTTGCATTTCACTTTACTTCTATTATTACTTGAAGTACTGTTTCAATTCATCTTTCAGATCTAAATACTTATTATAGGTATTACTATAAGATTCCAACTAAAAATTGAATATCTTCCTTTCAGATAGAATGGCTACTGTTCTCACCACAATATTGGCCTTAGGTCTCTTACTAATTTCGTCTTTATATTTACCTGGACAGGTAAACCAATTGTTTGGCCAATCAACAATACCATCAGGAAATGCAGGAGGACAGGTAGATGTTTTGTATGCTGGTTCCTTGATATCAGTCATGGAGACCAAGATAGGCCCAGCTTTTAGTCATTTGGGTTTTGTCTATAGGGGCGAAGGGCATGGTTCGACTCAAGATGACAATATGATAATAGACGGCCAGAGATTTCCAGATGTTTTTATAAGTGTCGGTACAGAATCAATCACTAAACTTATTGACAATAATCCATCTTTGGCCAAATGGTCCATCGGTTTTGCATCAGATGAGTTAGTTATCGCATATAATCCAAAGAGTCATTTTGCATCAGATTTTGAAAAGGTAAAGGCAGGATCCATACCGTGGTATCAGGTTCTGTCTAAACCAGGAATAAAATTCTTACGATCTGATCCACTATTAGATCCAAAAGGCTGTTACACTGTTATTGCGGCTAGACTTGCTGACAAGTTATACCATAATTCTACTATTAGCTCCTCAATACTGGGAGGAGAAAGAAATCAAAATCAATTGCGTCCTGAAGAGATCTTGCCTACACTACTGGAGACAGGAGAAGCTGATGCGATACCCGCATACAAACATGAGGCTATTGAAAGAGGTCTTCCTTTTATTAGTCCTCCACCACAGATAAATCTAGGTGATCCATCGTTTGCAAGTTATTACAAGCAAGCTAGTTGCACACAAGCTAATGGAAGTTTGACCTTTGGTAAACCGATTGCATTTGATATCACTATCCCAAATACCGCCAAGAATGTGGCTGGTTCAATAGAGTTTGTCAAGTTCTTGCTTTCAGGCCAAGGAAAGCAAATATTTGAAAATGATGGTTTTAAGCTATTGCCATTGGTTGTAGGCGGTAACAAGACTGCAATACCTCAAGAAGTCTTAGGATTAATGACTAAATGATAATCTAGTAGCCAGCTAGTTTGACTATTATAGTTGATAGGCAAATAACTTTATCGTCTGTCAATGTGAATATTGAAGATCAATTTGAGTGCCATCGAAACGGGTTTGAGTCACTATTGATTTAGTGGACATCGTCTATAGCCTACACTGCCTTCACCAATATCGCCTATTCCAAGCTATTATTTTTCATCAATATCTATATTCGGAAATTTTGACAGAGATTGTGGACTTGCAATTCGTTTAGTTTAAGTGCGTTAAGGACGTCGAAGAAAAGACTGCGAGAAAATGTAAAGCATCAGCGTACATTGTTTAATCTACATAATTTCGAACATTCAGACAATTATGAATGTTGTCGGAACACATCATTTAATGTATTTTTATCGCGTTGCTTACAAAAACTAGCAGATGAAAGTAGGCTGCCCGTATTTGAGAAAACTGAAGCTCTCTAATCTTTTGTGTATCTTCAGGTGGAACATTTGGATTATCCAATAATTTAGGAAAGACCTTGTTCTTGTAACCCCAATATATTATATTGGGACTTATTACACTGATTACCCTGTTAAGACTCTTACCGGATCCACATAGCAATATACTGTTAGAGTTACCACCTGGGGGATGTTGTGAGATCCAGTCTTTGATGTATGGGATTGAATATATTAATAGGATATGCCTTGTTCCAGTTTTACCATTGACTAGGATCTCGGCATATTGTTTCCTATCTACTGTGAATTTGAATGTCACCTCTCTTATCCTCAGTTT
>JAICVW010000001.1 GCA_025935105.1 Nitrososphaeraceae archaeon | reverse complement strand
TAAGTTTTCTTGGAGTACTTTTCTTTGTTTTCTTTGGGATTTACCTAACTCTTTTCGTTCCCTCTTATTTCAGAAAACTAAAGAGATCATAGAAGTTGGGAAATCTAGTTATGAGAATTATTTTCCTGTGACTCTTTTAATAGCTCTTCTTGCAACGTCCATTGCGTCTTTTGGTTTTCCGAGTATCCTATTTGCTTTTGCATCTATTGTCGCTCTTTGTCCAGGTGTTGCGTAACGAGTAGCGTATGCCTTGGCGAGTGCAGCATGTTGGCGGTCAGGCATTGGATAGGCACGTTTAGAAGGAAGCCCAAATGTAGATTTAGGTAACGATTTTCTCGCTTTTGTAGTTAGTGTAACCATATTATTTACTTTTAGGCTTTTCTACTTTAGCTTCTGGTTCAGGTTTAGCTACAGGTTTTTTAGCTGGTACGAAATCAGAATAAGAACCTCCTTCATATGCTCCTGTATCTTCACCTGCTGGTATAAAATCTGCTGTTGGCATAGTTCACCTCCTTATTGTTCATTTGGATCTGCTGCTACTGTTGGGACTGTTACTGCAAAATCCATTCCCATATCTACAGCGCTTTTATTTTCATCTGTAGGATCAGGAGAACGTGTCTCAGGCGTTCCTGCTGGTATAAAATCTGGTTGGTCTTTCTTTCCGACTGCCATATACAAAGATTTTATCTACCCCAAATTCTACTTATGAGAAATTATGTCAAAGATAGTTTTTATTCTGCTTTTGTATGTTCCAGTCTTCATAGCCTGCTTATACCCAACGCTAGCAATTCGCTCTCTCTCTTTGTCGTTTGATAAGAAGTATTTTGCTTTTACTTCAAGGTCAGTAAGGTCTTTGTAGGTAATATAATGAACTCCATCTACTAATCCGTAGTTTTTTTCCAAATCTTTCAACCCAGGAATCCAATTGGTAAGTAGGAAACTGCCAGCTACAAGTGTTTCCCAAAATCTCATGTTCACATCATCAGTAATAGAAATATTCAGAACTATCTTAGACTGATTAAACTTCTTTGCTGCATCTTCAAACATATTTTTTGTTGGATCTTGTGGAGATCGTGTACCAAAATAGAAATTAGGGAATTTCTTGAATGCAAAATCAAGCATATCTACTCGTGAAAATCCATTATAGTTTTTTGTATCTTGAAAATGTCCAATAAAGCACACATCATACTTTTTAGCTTGCTCTATTTGAGGATACGCCTGTGGTTCTGCTGCATGAGGTAGCCATAAACTATTTGCTATAACTGGTTCTTTCTTTTGAGCAACGTATTCACTCCATGCTCTTTTCTGATTAAAGAAAACGAGATCAAACTTATTGGCTCGATTGAATCTATACTTTTTACCCTTTTTATCAATATGAGCATCTGAGACTACATAAATAGTCTTCCCGCCATCTTTTGGTGGCATCCAATCATGATCGACTGGTAGTCCATCTTCTCCCCAGTCTACCCAGAAATGGTAATCAAATTTTCCATACTTACTTGTATCTCCTTGAGGAATAAGGTGGGTAATATCCATCTTCATGTTTTGCATGGCATTGAAATAATAAAGCGGTGGCCCATCATTTCGACCCCATCTATTGTCGTAATAAATAGCTATTCTTGGTTTAGTTTTTTTCATTTGATCCTTTCACAACTAGTGATTCTACTAGCATTTTGTCTATCTCGTGAGCAAATTCAATAATTAGCTGCTGAGTATGCATATCAGTAATTTTTCTATCTTTCATCCAATTCTGTGCAAATTTTTTAACTATATCATTCATACTTTTTCTGCAACTGTAATAAAGGAAATACCATTACGTGGGTCAATTTGATCTAAGACTTTCATTCCTGCCAACTCAAGCATTTTTTTCATTGAACCAGGATTCCACGCATGAACATGTTCTACATTCATCGGAATACTATTATTAAGGTCTTGATTAGGCACAGCTATGATAAGTTGCCCGTTCTTTTTAAGGGTTTTTTGCCATTGTAATACTACTGAAATAGGATCTACCATGTGCTCCATGATGTGTCTTGCAATGATTGTATCTACTGAATTATCTTCAAAGGGAAGAGGGAGTGAAACATCAGCTTGAACATCTGCGACTGACTGAGGTCTCCCAGTTAAAGTCTCGACTATATCGTCCCTATACACCATGTCTACTCCGATAGAATTAGGAATTGTTTTCTTACTTCCACATCCTAAGTCTAAGATAGTTTTCCCCTCAGCAAGCTTTTCGATAATTGATCCTTCTGTGTCTTCCCAAGGCGAAGCCCAATTAATCTTTGGCTCTTCATAGGTTGACATAATCACTTCATACCATTTTCTAAACCCATGCTTTCTTATAAGAGCAAAGTCTGTTCGCTCCTTAAATTCATATGAGTTCCATCCTCCAGCTTTGTCTGATGTACCAAAGACTCTCTCTCCTGTCTTAAAGCCATGATGATACACAAATACGCTACGATCTGCTAATAAGGTGTATCCTGCATCTCTGAGGCGTATAGATACGTCAAAATCATCTCCACCTGGCAATGTATCATCTACTCCTCCCGCCTTTTCTAATGCTTCACGCCTAAGAACCATACAGAAACCAATAAGATATTTCACTGGAAAAACGTGTGCTCTAATATTTGCAAATATATTTTGTCTTCCCATAACTACATTACTTGATGGGCCAACAGCTCCAACACGTGGATCTTTGAAATGTTGAAGTAAGTGATTAAGCCAAAGTCTAGAAATGGGAGGGATGTAGGTGTCATCATTATGGAAGACAACAAACGGAGCTTTAGAATGTTCTAGTCCTAGTTTTAATCCTCCCTCCCATCCTAAGTTTTCTCCTGCATCAATTACTGTAATATGTGGATTATCAATTTCAATACTTTTTGGATGACCATTATTAATAATATAAATATGAAAAAGGTTCTCTGTTGCATTGTTTTGCATCAAAGAAGTAACACAAGGGTTAAGGTATTGTGGGTTATTCCATGTTGGAATAATAATATCAACTAAATTATTCATAAGTCATTCTTGGCTCTTTTAGCCATTTTTCATGCTCTTTGTCATAACATTTCTGATGAGTAGAAGCCATTTTGACACGAAACATAAAGTCATCTCCTGATTCTTTAGTTGTTTTTTCGTCTTCCAAGATATCTTTTTTACAAAATGAGCATTTCACATTTTCAAAAGTTGGTTTTGCCATTCCAATTAAATGTCCTATTATTTCAGGTGTAACAGGCTTATTTGTACGAATCGTTGTCTCAATACTATAAAAATAAGTAGTATCAAGAGTAATTGTCCAACCAGTTATTTGTGTAACGTAATTCATTTCTTCTGATCCTCCAACCATTTTTCGTAACAGACAGCATTACAAAAATCAGCTTTAACTTTCTTTTTCTTATACGTTCCGATTTCATTACTTGTAAGTAGTGAGTTTCCGTTATTGTCTTTTATAAAACCGTTCTTGTCTGATGAAAACCATTCATATACTTTTCCCTTAAGAACCTGAATCCAACCTTGAAGAATGGTTACTCCATCATTTACAACAATACTGTGATAAATTTCTTTCCCTTTATCGTCTACTGCTTTTCTAATATGTGCATCACAAATAACTAAACTATCATGCCTAATCATGCCTCCACCTCCTTATACCTATCTGGCATTTCTGGTAACTTAATTTTGTTGTCCTTTATATACTTATCAAAGTATGCCTCATCTATCACTTTGGGATTTGCTAAATGACCTAACTTAATTCGTGTATCCATAAAGATTCTTGCTTTCGCTTCTTTCCGTGCTTTTACACAAAACCAAATATCTTCACCTGTATTCGCTGTGGAGAAGCAGTAGGGAGCTTTCAATTTCTTAATAAGACTCATGCGAATACATACCGCTCCAAATCCCACAGCCTCACACTCTACAAGCTTGTTTCTTGGATAGTTTTTTACAAATTGGTTAATGTAATATTCTTGGTGTCTCACTGGATCGTAGCCTTCTTCTACGTTGTACATAACTGCAAAGTGTGGAGGATTACGCATAAAAGCTAAGGGAGCAAGTACGTCTATTTCTGGGTGTTCTTCCATATCAAATAGGAGAGCTTGAATCATGTCTAGAGGAAGTACCATATCATCGTCATACATGATTAGATAGTCTGCTTCCCCTTTAAGGGCTTCTTCAATTGCTTTTTCTCGAGCTAAAGGAGTGAGGAGACGTCCAACAGTATACCAATAGAATTCATAGCGGGGATTGCGCTTCTTGTATTTCATATCGACTTCCCATCCCCCTGTTTTTGTAGCCATCATAAGATGATTATCATACGCCTCAGGAAGCGTATGTCCTTCACTTGGAATGCAAATAACTACTTTTTTTATTTCTTGTTTCTTAGCCATAGAATAAACCTTTGCCATAGATTTGGAGTAATGGGTTGTTTTAATTCATGTCCTGCACATTTCCCACTGCATACCTCTTTATAGGTGAGTATTTTCCCGTCATGTGTGCATTGATATAAGTCTTCCATAAAGAAATCCGCCCCTCAATCGGCTGAAAAAGGAGCGGATATATCTACAGCCGATTTAGTTGTCTCAAGGATAACCTTTAACAATCCTTGTTATGAGAATCTGTGACAATTCGCATAACTAGATCATCTTAATTAACCCTGATGCGTATGCAACTGCTGAGACAGCAACTGGAACGTTTGATGCGAACACCATTCTAAATCCAGAGTTTGCATAAGTTGGTGCAGAGGAAGCGAATCCTGCTGGTGCTGGAACTAAAGGATCTCCTGCGTTAACAGTGATTGAAGTTCCTACATTAGACAGTAAGACAGAGTTTACAAACCCTGCAATCTGTACTAATCCAATATCGTTAATAGCAATATCTTTTACAGCAACACCGACAAATCCATTAGCTGCTACGCTTGCAAGTTGAGCTTGCATGCCATCATTAGAAGCACCTAATTGGTAAGAAACACCATACCCTGTGGTAATGGTTGTTCCTGATGTATTACTTACAGAAATAAAGACCTTTTCTTGGTTTTTATCTCCTCTTTGTACTCTTGTTATAATCATTTCTTTTCATCCTCCTTCCTTCTCATAAATTTACGTATAGGCTGGTATTTCTCCAACTCCTACGCATTGAGAAGATTTGCGGTTCGTGGTATTTCTTACGATTGCCACTCAAGCTGGAACCACCGCATGCATAAAGGTTTAACTTTATGTCTTACTCGTCAACTTGTAGAAACTCTTTCTACGATCACAGGTAAGATTACCCATGAAGAGAATTTGTGCAACACGTGCATCTTGGTTCTCTGGTTTCACAAAGTCAGTAACTTCAAAATTCGCATCCTTATGAACAGTTAAGTTCATATGATTTGTATTTAAGAAGTACATGTCTCCAGAAGGAGCTAACTCATCCCAGACAATTGGAGTTCCTTTGAATTCCAAAACTTGGAATCCGCCATCGCCCAATTTCTTCGTTCCCTCAGAAGGGAAGTATGGAACTGCTGGGGATGTGGCTGTTAAAAGACCTTCGTATGACTGATAGAGTGTTTGCGTTGTAACAATAAGATTTGGAGTATCTTTACCTCCTAAAGAGGCGGTATTGAATCCAACTCTCATCTTACTTAAACCGAGAGCTTCAGAAGCCGTATCTACACCTGCTTGCCACCATGTATAGGTTGCTGAGTTAATACCTCCGTACGTGCCAGAGTTAGTAACCATAGCTTCAAGACCAGTAAGGTCTTTTCCGCCGTTTCCAGTACCATCAGAGAAAAGTCCAGTTGAGAGCTGTTCAGTCATGGACATTCGAGCTTGCTTTGTGCGAGCTTCGAGGATGTCAATGATTTTTGAACTGCCTGCGTTTTTTCTTTCTTCTTCTCCAGAGATAGCAATAGAAACTGAATACTGTTTCCAGTTAAATTCAGCACTATCTATACCTTGCTGTGGGGTAACATCGAGAGAATCATAACCAGAGTACGAGCCAGCGGTGCTGTTTTTGCCGTACATAACAGGAACAACAATTCTTTCTCCGCCATCTTCCTCTTTTATGTTCCCTTCTTGTTTAAGGAAATAGAACACAGCATTAGATTTGTGGATTTGGTCAACAAGTGTTTTTCTGTATTTTTTGAGGGTTGTCGATAAGAGTAACCCTACATTTACATCTGCCATTATTTTTCACCTCCTCTCAACGTCTAGATTCCTAGTTCGTCTCGTGCTAATTGAGCTGCTTCACGCATGCTCGATGGTTGTGTATCCGAGACTGCTGTTTGAGGAGAGCGGTTAATGGGAGGAAACTTCTGACCCTTTGCTTTTGCTGATGCAGATAGTTCCTGTTTCCCTTCGGTTTTTGCTTTTCCAATAAGCGCATCAACAGTTTTAATGGCTGATTTGGTTGCTGCAACTGGATCTTTTTGCCAGTTGGGTGTCGATAAAACTATTTTCGATACGACATCACCAAAACTCATTGATTGTCCATCATCGAGCGTGTACTTCAGATTTTCGTCTGCCAATCGTGGATCTAGCTTTTCTGCGTCTCTTATTCCACCTTCAAGTCGAACTTGAAAATCTTTTTGAGCTTGGGTTTGATTTACTTGGCGAAGCGTAAACGCTGCACCCATTTTCATCAAATCAATTGCTTCCTTGCTATATCCCGCTTTTGTCAGTTCTGCTTCCAACGCTGCCATTTCTGGACTTGCCTGTTGTGTCTGACTTACTGGAGTTTTTAGCATCTCCTCCAGAATCGGTACATATTGCTCATACCTTCCATATGCATCTGCTTTCTGCCTTAACGCTTCTGCCTCTTTCTTCGTGTTAGCGATTTCTTGAGTTTTCTTCGTAAAAGCTGCTTGCATCTGCTTGTATGCAGGTTTAAGCTCTTCAGGTACTTGGTTGGGATCAAAGAATGACTCTTCAGCCTGTTCTTCTTTTCCTGTTGAAGGTTGCGCTACCTGTTCAGTCGCTTGACCTTCCCCTTGACTGTTATCTACTTCAGCTTCAGTTGCTCCTTCAGAGGACTCTGAGCTGACTAATTCGTCTGTCAATTTAATTCACCTCCTTTCGAGTGGTATTTACCTTGTTCTAGTAAGGTTGATTAACTTATAGAGGCTATAAGAGCTAGTTATGAGAAAACGGGGTTAAACAAGAGGATAATCGTATTTATTGAGGGTAATATAGGGTTGTCCATCAACTTCTTTATAATTAAGACCAACGTGGAAAATAAGCCCCATATTGCAATGTTTGCATTGTACTTCACGTTTTCCTAAATCTACTGGAACAAATTCATGCTCACATCCTTCAGGATCTAAAATGAGTTCTGGTTTCCAGTATTGAGAGTTTGATTCACCTGTTTGAAGATTAACCACTTCAGGATTTTCTGGTACTTCAATTATTTTTACAACTGGACGTGATCCTAAACGAGGTTCCTGAGGGTCTATTGGCTCAAGAACAGTTATTTGTTCTTGATGACTATTTTCATAGTATAGACCCTCATTGCCGACAATTGAGGTAAACTTTTTGCCTTTATTAGGACTGGGAATTTGCATTACTCGCCTCCCATCCTTTTTGCTGCTCCGCTACCACTTTTCATTCCACCATAAGTAGCTTTGCTTTGACCCAACCCTGTTTTTAATCCAGGATTTCCTCCTACTGGAAGGTTCTTTGTTGTAGTACCTACACTTGGATACATAACAGCATGATTAACCACGGGACTATTTTTCATATAGCCTCGTACTGTTGCTGCTGTAGCCGTAGGTCCTTGTGCTCCTTTTGTTACATTTGCCATATCTTATTCACCCCCTTTCACCATTAAGCGTTTTCTCCTGCTTTTACAAAATCTTTTCCTTTATCTGGTGCTGATAAGTCATCGCTTTGTGGATCAGCAAGACCACCTCGTGCTTTTTCTCCTGATTTTATGGAATCTGCTTTTGGTTTTACTCCTCTTGGCATAAACTACTCACCTCCCGATCCTGTTACACGACCTATGTAACCTTGAATATTTGCGTCTGGTGTTTGATTGACTGGATGATCTGAGCCTGCAACTGTTGGATTAGCTGGCGCAACTGCATTTACCGCATCTTGTGGATTAAGTAAGCCTTCGTTCTCAAGAAGCTTTGCTCCTGCTGGACTACCTGCATCTGCCATAACTCTGACATTAACTTGAGGTTGTGGACCAGATGCTTGAGCAAGTTGTGCTTTCTGTTGTGCATTGAGTAAGTATCTGTCTGCATCTTTCTTTCCATATCCATTCTGAAGTAAATCTTTTGCCAATTCATCTTTATTAAATACATCTGGATGCTGTGCTCCTAAAGCAAACAAATCAAGAGCATCCTGCTTCATCATGGCTTTGTTGACTGATAAAGATTCTGTCTCTATATCCAAAGACCACATTTCATTGATTCCATTAATTGCACTAAGAACTTCTTGGTCTACGCTAATGTTTTGTTGGTTTTGGTCTTGTCCTGTGATTGACAGAATTTTCCCATCCTCTGGCTTCCAGTTTTGCCCAACTTGTTGGAATTGGAAAATAAGAAGCTCACGAATAAACTTAGCAATCTTTTTCCTCTTTCGCTCTGTATTTTTGTCTGAGGCATTTGAATAAACCTCAATACCTTTAGGCGTCTTCACAGTTGAGTTTGGAGTACCAGATGCAAGATCGAATGATCCTGATTGCTTCTCTAAGTCTTGTCTGACTTCATTAATTCCTTCTCCTACCTCACGACCTAATACGCCAGGCTGTAAGTAGGTTGGGGGAGTTGGACCATCGAATTTCACAGGTCTACCAGATCGTGGATCAAGGAAAGCGTTTTCATCTATATTTGCACTGGTTGGGATAAGTGGCTTAGGATTGGCCATCTTTCGTGTATGTCTGAGAATCTGTGTTCTGTAAAACTCCAGCTCTTGAATAAGTGGCATCAAATGTTTACTATCACCAAATCTCCAAAATCTATTAGCAAAACCGTAATTACCAAGCACTTTGAGAGGTTTAACATCATATGGTGATTCCTCTACCAATAGCTCTCGATTCATAGTAAAGAAGATGTGGTAATCTTTGTCGTAAGACCAACCCCCTGTTGCATCAGTTTCACCCTCTGCTTGCTCTTCAGATGCTTCCTGTGCTGGTGTTTCAGTTGCTTCCTCTTTTGGATCTTCTTGAGTCTCATCATCCTCAGTTCCGTCAGAAGGCTTCATATCTTTACATGCCCACTCAGGAAGAACACCATAATACTCATATACTGTACTCCGCTTCATGTCATCTTTGATAATGTCTGGATCTTGAATATTTTTTAGCTTCTGCTCATCGTATGGTAAATCATCAATTTGAAGTGTTTCTTGTGGATCTACAGTAATACCAAATCGAGCTTTAATCTCATCGACTGAGAGTGTCATTTCCTTAAAGTAATAAGGACACTTTTCATAAGGAAGTGTCATAGCAAACTTGGTCTCTGGTGAGAAGAATATCTTGAATGGGTCTTCGACTTCTGCTTGTGGATTATCAATAATTGGTACTTCCAACATTTCTGTTTTTGTTTCCATTTGAGGCTGTCCTGTAGTAGGATCTATAACAGGTTGTCCAGTTGTAGGATCAAGTACTGGTTGCTGTGATTGTTGAGGCACTTTCTTTGTCTTTGTTACCCAAGGAGATGAAACAAATCCCATACCAAGGACAATAAAGTAAAGTGCTGCATCTTCTATTTTTGTTTCTAAATCCTGCTTATCCCAAAGGTAATCATAAAGTCCTAAGGCGAGTGGCTGAATAAGTGAAGCATTGGCATTGCGTCCTTTAATAAAGATGTCTGGCTGATCATCAAAGAGAGCTGGCATATCTGACTCAGCTTTTCTGAAGAGATATCCAATTCTTACTTTGTCTCGGATATCTGAAGTATCATCCCAATCTTGAATGTTATATTCATTCATCCATGCTTTCCATGCATCATGTGGCTTTTTAGCCCATGTCTTGGCAAGTCTCAGTCTCGATTTAAGGATAGCAAGTCGAGATGATTGATCTGCAATAGGTGAGTATGTATCCGTTGTACTTAGCGGATTATTGTTTGTCTGGGTAGCAGCCATATTCGTTAGTATCGTGAGTAAAGGTGCTAGTTATGAGAATTACTGTTGATCCTGTAACATCATTAGCATCTTTATAACTTCTGGCACGCTTAAAGCTTTTGGTTTTCTTGGTTTGAACGGATTATATTTTTCTGTATCTTTGTTCAAAAATATCTTTTTTATAATCCGTATCTCGTGAGCAATGCGAGATTGATCTACGTTAAAGACTGCTGCTATAACTTGCTGTGGATAGCCTAACTCAAAGTGCATTGCAACAATAGCTTTCATACGTGAAGTGGGTAGCTTTGCGTATAAATTCTCAACTGCCATTGTTCCAACCAATAATTCTATTTGCTTTTCTTCTGGAGTTAGTCCATCTTCAGGAGTCCTGAAACCGATAATTTTAGACATTTTTGCTTTCACTTATTCACCTCCTTTACTTTTCCTTTCCTTCGAGCTTTTATAAATTTTACTCTTCCAGTTTTTATATTGAGAACTTTTACATTTCCATTTTTTTGATGGAAATGTAATTCATTATCTGGGATATCATCTTTTAAAATAACTGGTAATCCACGATAATAAAGCTTATAAAATCCTGCTTCTCCGTAATGCCAAAACTCCCACCATTCGCCTTTGAGCAATAATTTAAATCTATTTAGTAAATGTCTCATTCTCTTGTTTGATGTTTACCTGATAAGACTTCTAGGCTAATCTTCCCATTCTTTTCTACCCAATCTCTTCCTATTTTTCCTTTAACAGCTTTATCTGTAATGTATTTGAGCAATGTGTATTCAACTCTACCTCTTGACCACCAAGAAGCAACATCGCAAACATATTCGCTGGTAATATCTGATGTTCTGTATCTAACTTCTATAACAAAGTTTTTGTCTTTCATTTGAGCCTGAATATTTTTATTCTTGTCTGCGTTATACAAATTAGCCTCGTATTCCAAGACAAACTTTTCAGCAATTGATGGAGCAAAATGTTGCTCTATAATTCCTTTAACTCCTCGTCTAAACTCTTCTGTTGGTGGTAGAAAAATACTCATAATTCTTCTCTTTTCTCGCACGCTTCACATAAACTATGATGAAGATGGCAATGACAACTGCATGTCTTTGACTTTCTAGTTAACATGTTATAAATTAGCTTCAACTCTTCAATAATTAGTAATCTTCTAATATCCATCATCAATCCACCTCTTCTCTTCTTTTTTCTTTAAATAACCAAAGACTGACCTTTCACTTGGTGATTGCTCTAGAATTTTTGTAGCAAATGTTGTGTTCCAGCAGTAGTATTCCAAAGCACGCATAGCATGAGAGTATTCATCATGGATAGGTACTTCGTTAGATTGATTAATAAGATTCTGTTCTTTTTTAGGATAACGATAGTTAACCAAACAATCTCTCATTCGTTCACAATTAGGATTGCTGCTTGATATATATAGACTCGGAATAAACTTGTGGGTATTTCTTATTTGGTCTGCGATAGATGGTATTGCTGAAGTACGTACAAAGTGCCCTAAACGTCTTAGCTCCTCAATTGGAGACTTACCGCTTACCAAGTCTCTCGCTCGTCCTGCAATATCTCCTGTCTCTAGAGCTGGCACCTTATAAGGCAACGAGGAGATGTATTGAACGAAATGCTCAATGTTTGCATCTGATGCTTCATAGTAATCAATTACTCGTAGCTCTGACCCATTTGGTTGAATAAAGATAATTGCTGTTGGATCATTAACTCCAAAGTCCCATGTTAAATGAAGTGGTAAGTTAGGATCATAGGTAAATGGAATGTATCTACGTTCCATGTCCCATTCTTCATAAACTGTCCCTTGTGGCTTCTCGTATTCTGCGAGTATTTCTTGTCTATAATATCCCATGCCTTGCTCTTGGTATTCTTTGACCATTTGCTCTAGTTCTCTTTCGTCAAGGTCTGGATTATCATAAGAAGTGTAGTGGAATGATTTGAATGTAGAATTATTCTCTAATCTGAAAAGGTTTCGATACCCTTTTGGTGTTCCTCCAATAATTGCTTGAGCTTTATGGGTAATAAGATTAGGACGAATGATTGTCGGCCAGATATCTTCTTGCCAATCGTCATACTCATCACATGCAATTGCTGCCCAATTGGAAATGCCTCGAAGCGCTTCTTTATTCTCAACCCCATAGAGCTGTACTTTCCCATTGTTTGGAAGTGTAATAGACAGCTCTACCTCATTTGGTTTGTATTTAACACCTAAGGCTTGTAGATGATTGAGGAGTCTACCAATGTGATCATCCCATACGATATTTTTAGCTTGTACTTTATTTGGTGCAATATATGGACATACAAGTCCTGTCTCTAAAGCTTTCTCGAATAACCATGAGATCATTAGAGAAGTTTTGCGAAACTTTCTTCCTGCTCTCAACAGGACAAAACGCTCCCCTTTATCAAGAGCGTTTAATACTTCCTGTTGTTTTGCATGTGGTCTTGTAGGGTAAAAGGTATTTACCCGTATGTCTTGCATAACGGAGGAGCACTAGTGATACCCCTCCTTCGCTATGCCACTAGTTAAATCATTTTTACTATCTTACCTTCTCTATATTTACTCACGTTTAGCACTAATTGTACTATATTCAATTTCCTTCTAAACTTAAATGGCGCTGTGCTTGTTGATGTCTGTCTTATTGGAATATTAAAAACATCTCCTGTTGCTGAAATTGAATATCCATATTTATCTTTAACAACTACATTATTCATACTTATTTGTTTCAAAACTCCAATGCCTGTACTTTCTGATACCGATTACTAACTGGATGAGAGACAAGGAACGCTTTTTAGGTTCTGGAATAAAGCTTCTTTGATAATATTTATATCTCAAGTGATACGTTTCCATCTCCTTCTTATGCGCTAGAAGCGATAGGTAACGTTCCTTGTCTGCAACCATCCATTGGACAAGACTAATCGAGTTCGACATCGTCTTCATACTCAAGTCTTTTCCTTTTACTTTTATACTTAGCAATTGCATCGTAATTGCCAGCTTCGACTTGCCTTATTGCTTCCGTAACAGTATTTAAAGCTTTTTGTAATTTTTTCTGGTCTTCAATCATTACAACCACGTCTTGCGCATATTTCTTAACATACTCAGCTTTTACTGCTTCTTGAAAGCCTTTCACTGCTGACTTACTAGCAAGTACTAATGAGGTTTTTTGTGTCATAATTCACCTCCTTTCAAATCCTTGTTTTGCTTCTTTAAGAACATCTTATACATATATTCATAAATCGAACATTTTACACAATTCCTTTGCCCAAAGAATGCTCCCGTAAATTCAAACTGATGCCCTTTTCCATCCTTACAATGTAGTTGCCAAATCTTTTTTTTCATTTACAATCCATAATTATGTATACCTTTTTTGACTGTTTAGAAATAAGTTGTGACTTCTTTCTATCTACGTGTGTAATCTTAAAGAAATATGGACCACACTTTACCATGTCTCCTCTGTGCCATCCGCTCAATGGGCCTCTAACAAAACCAATTGTGTAATATTTAATGCCACGTTTTTCAATCATTCTACTCGTGTAATATTAAATCTATCTTGTTTATCTCCGTCTTTGAACTCTGCACCAACACTTTCATTTCCTATCTTCTTCTTTACCTTATAAGCTAATTCAACTGCTTTTAGCCTTGTCTGATGATCGGGTACTTCAATTAAGCCTTGTTCTTCTGCTTTAACTGTTTGACCATCCTTTGTGAGAAGTATTGCTGCATTACTTGTTTTAGTTGCTTCTAAAGCATCTTGATGTGCTCCGAGCACTTTATCATCGGGTAAATATTTATCCATAAGCTCTTGCCAGCCCTTAGAATTAGTTACCTCACTAGGTTTACTCGCTGAAGCTTCTGAATATCCTACCTCACGCATTGCCTCAGCCATCGGTAAGCTGGGATTTCCTACGATTTTCTTGGCTAAGGCTTTCTGCTTTTGTGTACTCATATTTTTACTCTCTTTTGAGTTTGGAAAACCAATTGCAGTCACTACAACAAGCTGCTGCTGTTGCAATATCAACCATTAGTTTCTTATCACAACCCACACATTTTATTTCCTTATATTTCTCTTTCATAATGGGTTATCTTCAATCATTTTCTTCGCTATAACAAGTAACACTGGATTAAACGGTCTTGGGTATCTATCTTCTCCTACATCCCACAGCTTTACTTTGCTTGTATACTCACCTGGTACTTTTTGTGTTTTATCCGTTAAAATAATGTAATCCGCCCATGTATATAACATATCTAGTGTTTCTTTAGATGTTGTATCTAATCCAACTGGAATAGCATCAGCTTTATATTTATATTTCAGCAAGTGAGCAAATTGAACAGCTCTATTATTTCCTTGATCGCAAACAGTAAGTATTTTAATTACTTTATCTTTATTCATTTCTTTTGCTTTAATTTGATAAAGCTTTTCATCGTCTGCAATTACTGTTTGTTTCATAATTCTTAACCTTCCCAAAAATACTCATACCTTAACCAATCAACAATGCTGACAATAAACGATGGTATAAACCATTTGTCCCGAAAGAATGTTAGTTGCCAATATATTTTGTTTTTCATATATTACTTGTCGCCTTCTGCAGCTTGTGCGACGTCAACTGTCCTCTTTCTTGGGACAGTTTATCCCTATATTGCTTTAATTTATGCAACTTACTAAAATCAGACACCTCAATCCTATATCCACCAATAACAATATCTTTACTTAACATGCTCATACCTTTCTTGTAGGTCTTCTTCGTTGATGGGTCAAATAAAACTATTCCGCCATTGTGCATAATAATTGCATGAGTATCGTTTTCAAAGTTTTGGCTTTTTACTGATGCTATCCATGGATGGATTGCCCATATTGCACCTTTTGCACTATCGCTTGTTATTTCTAATCCAAACTGTTTTAGAAAAACTTCCCACACAGAAAACCACGCCTCACTATGGTCATTTGGAAGTACTTCAATTGGAAGCTCAAGCAATGAAGCCATGCAGGCTGCAAAACAATCTCCCATTATATTACTTACTATTCTTTGTTTTATCTTCTTCATACTTTCCCCTTGCTAAAGGCTAGCCCTTCATAAATGTTACCCAATGAGTTTTTTGTGCTTTTCCGCTTGGATGTCCAAATAAAGGCTGATGGGGTGTGAGCTGTAAGATTTTTCTAAGTGGAATAAAAAACTCGGACCACTTAAAGATAAGCACTCCATCAGGCTTTAAGACTCTAAAACATTCTGCAAAACCTTTTCGCAAATCATCTTCCCAAGTTGGATCCAATACTCCATACTTTTGTGCCATATAACTTTTTTCTCCTGCTTTTGTGTAATGTGGCGGGTCAAAAACCACTAGACTAAAACTATTGTCTGGTAAGTCTAGTTTTCTAAAATCCATTACTTTATCAGGTTGGCAACTAAAAGTTCTAGCATTTCTTCCTTTCCCCACAGTCATTGGATCCACTACTCTTTTATCAACATACAAAGCATTTGGATGCTTTTTATTGAACCAAAACATTCGGCCACCGCAACATACATCTAGTATTTTTTTATCATTCATATCTTCAACGTCGCACAAGGTTAGGTTGGCGACCTAAAATATCCTCCATTGATTCATAAATTGAGCCAATTCTTCTGGATGCTCATCCCAATACTCCATTGCTTCTTTCATTGCGTTAAGTATTTTTCTAATTAGTTTCATAGTTTTCTCTCTCCAGCCATAGGCTAGAGGCAAAAAGCTATCTTATTTCTTGAATATCTGTTACTAAATAATCGGAGCAGCCGATAAAAGCACTCCCACCAAATGATTTTTGCTCGTATCTAATACGTACAGGTTTACCTGCTAAGGAATTGATTTTTGCAATCAATTTTTGATCATTAACTCGTCTATCAATGCCAAACTCTAGATCGTATTGGTTTTGACTGTAGTTAGTAATAATTCCTTTATCTGTCTGAGTAATACTTCCAACTTGAATGTCACCGCACCAATTCTTTATAAAAAATCCTCTTTCTGAAAACTTAATTAATGTTCCTATTCTTTCTCCGTTGCTGTAAGTGAAGCTAGCAGGAAATTGCCATGCCCATCTCAAGCCAACAGCTACAAATACTATGAGAAATAATCCAAATAGTGTTATAAATGTATATGCTAAAAAATCTTTCATATTGTTCACCTCCTTTTCTTCTTAAGATTCCTCTTATTTTTCTTCCTCAATAAGAATACCTTTAACTTTTCTGCCACTTTTTAATTGAATGGTGACAGTCTTTTTTACCTTGACTCCTCCCATAAATCCAAAAACTCTGACACTTGCCATATCGACTTCTCGTCTCTTGGAAAGCTTACTAAGTTCTTTCATGACTTCTGACTTTGAATTGCAGAAAATCATTGGGTCTTTCTTTTCTACAGCATAGAAAATCACGAATTTTGCTTTATCAGGTGTACCTTTGTCTACTTTGATATATCCTTTATGTTCTGCATCATAAAGCGCATTCCCTAAAAAAGGCCATGGCTGAGCTAATTGCTGCATTGTTTGATTTTGCAACTGTGATTGATATTGGTGATTTTGCCAATTATTTTGATCCCACATCTTAGTCACCTCCTTTCAAAATTTTTATCATTACCCTTGAATTAACTACGTAAGTATTTCTTCTTCTCCATTTCAACAATAAATATTCAATGTACTTTTTCATATTTTTAGATATTCCTCTTCACATCTTTCGCTAAGTTTGTCTTTCCATAAAATCCAGAGACACCACCAAGAACCATTACCCCAAATAGACTTATGTACTTTGCAAAATTTTTGTATCCTTGTTTTTTCAGATCTCTCACAGGTTTTGCAGTCCCCTTTAGCCCCATGAATACATTTCATACTTCATAAGCTTTCATTTCTTTTTTTAATAATTTCTAGTAAGAACTTTCTCATTCTGATATTGTTCCATGCCTCAACTGTCTGATGACATGGAGTGCAAGCAAGTACCACACTTGGTAAATCTTCTGGTCGTAAATTCTTCCTTTTATCTATATGGGCAAATCCAAGAGCATTGTTTTTCCAGCATCCTTCAAATTTAATCTCACAGGAAGTTATGTCCATGTTGGCAAACTCTTCAATAAGCTTTGCTCTTTCACCCTCCCATTGAGTTGTTTTCTTTCCAGGTCCAAGTGTAGATTTCTTTGGCTCTTTGCCTTTGAACACTTTTGGTACTGGATGGAATTCTTTGGCTAAATTAGGTGTATCAAACACTTTTTTTATCCTTTCTAATTTTTGCTTTAACAATGGCAACTTCTAATTCCGTAAATCCATCTGTTATTTTGTTAAGAGCTACATTTATTTCTTTGTCCTCTAATTTAATATGAAAAGCATTTTCTTTAACTTTTGCTAATGTATCTCTTGTCCAACTTTTCCAATTAGAGTTCAATTGCTCTAGCATTCTTTTTTTCCAATATGCGATATCATCGAATGACATTTGCTTGACCTCCTTCCGTTGGATGTTTTTTTCCCCATTTCTCACGCATTTCTGATTTTATTCGTTCTGTTCTGGCTAACTCTTCAGGTGTAGGAGGAACTATTGGGGCAACATTAGGAATATTGTCCGCAGTTTGTAATTGAATTTTTCGTTCTCCAAAATCTCTTCGTAATATGTTACGCATAAGAGCTTTGTAGTCTGTATAGGTATGTGTTTTACCTCGTGAAATTAAGGAGTCATAAACTTCCTTTCCTTTACTTATTAAACGAGATTTATTTATTACAAAGTTTTTAGTAAATTCATCTACGTCTTCTAAAGGAAGTTCAATTAAGTAGGTTATTTTTGAAGAAGGTTTATTTTCTTTATTTATTTCTTTATTATTCTTATCTATTCTATTCTTATCTAGCGTTACAGTTTTTACTTTTTGTAATGTTACATTTGTTACAGGTGTTACATTAGTCTTAGCCTCAATTTTGGCCTTTTGACGATCTCTATATGCTCTTACTCGTTCTGCACTACTTTGATTTTCTGTCTGGTGTTCATTGTAATTATTGATAATAATGGTATCTTTGTCTGGCATTGTAACAAGACCCATGTTACAAAATGTTACAAGCGTTTCATTAGTTCTTAACCAATCATCGTTGTATGGATTATCAGTAATTCCACATAATTCTTTAAGTCTCGACTCAGTAAGAAATTTAATTATTCCTGTTTTTTCTTCATCCTGACTGGCAACAGATAAAAGAACAACCCACATAAGTTTTTGTAATGGATTAAGAGATCCAATTTTTGAGTCGGTTAAAAAATCCTGTCCGTAAAATTTAAACCATTTCATAAGATAGCTCCTCTCTATATCCTGTAACTCGTCCATTTGTATCTAAAACTTCTACAAAATTCTTCTTAGGAGAATATGTATTGTGATAATTAACTTCCATTCTTCCTCTTTTTTTGAGAGTTCTTTGAGTAGGAAGATATTCTTTCTTTTGCCAAACAGCTCTTGCAGATCGAGTTATTGATTCAGGGGTAGAACAATTATTAAGAAGTTCTTCAATTTGTAAATCACTTAAAGAGAGTCCTTGTTTTTGCCACACAAGTTTTATGAGGATTTTATAATCCTCTCGTGCTTCTAAATGGTCTCTGAGAATTTCTCTGACCAGGGGTGTTATTTTTTTACTCGGATTTATCATAGCTTCAAATTTATCGGCACACGCCCTATGTTTACATTTCTTTAGTTAATTTCTCTCCAATTTCTTACATGGAGAATAAAAAAATTAATAATCTGGCCCCTGACTTGCATAAAATGCTTGCTCAGCATCCCATGCTTCCATTTCCGCAAATTTCCCTTGTTCTTCTTCTTGTCTCATTGCATCTGCCTCATTAGCTGCAATTTTTTGTTCAAATTCAGCATCATATAACTTCTTTTCTAACTTTTTAATTAACCAATCTAATTCCACTTCTGTTAATTCATTGAAATGCTCTTTTTTAAAATGAGCTTTTCCACGATTTTTTATCATTTCACTCTGGTAACCTAATTCTTTTGCTAATGCGAAAAATCGTCTTCTTTTTTTATTAATTATTTCGTTCATGTTATTTCCTTCATTTGTTACTTTCTTCTGGTCGCTGCCTTTCGGAAACGACCAGTAGGAAAGGCTCAAATACCTGCACTCACAGCATCATTAGCTATGTCATCGGCTGAATATTCTTCACCGACTGCTCCATTAGAATCAAAAGGATCATCTCCTGTAAATAAAGCTTGCATTTTAATATTTGTGCTTATATAAGCATCAATAATTGCTTTATCTAATTTTTCTTTTGGATCATTTGTTACTGTATAAACAGTTTTTTCACCTTCTTTTCCACGGGTTACAGTAATGTCATAATCACGAGGATCTCCCCATTTAGGATTATCAATTACTTTTTTTATGTAACCTAAAACTGTTTTTTGGGTAATTTCAAGAATTTGTACTCTTTTCTCGCTAAAATTCCACACTGGGAAAGCCCAGAAAAACTTAGGTTTATCTAAATCTCCAAATTTATTAACTTCTAATTCATTTGATGGAACATTTGGAAACGTACCATCTGCATTAGGAGCAAGACGTATTGGTTTTCGTACTCCATCTACTGTTTTCCAATACTCGATTCCTCTAATTGCAGTTTTTTCAGCGAAAGAACCTAAAATTCTGAAGCGATTATCTCCATCTTCAAATTGCATATAATTTGACGTTGATGGAATTTCTTTATCTTGATCTCCAGAATAAAAATTATTCATGTTTTTCACCCCCTTCCTTTACTCGAACACTAATATATTCAGTTTCTACTCCTTCTAATCCATCAAGCTTTCTTCCTTCCTCAATTGCCTTTTTAAATGTCTCAATCATAAATGGAGCAAAGGATTCCTCAACAACTGTGTCAAAAGGTATATTCTCTTTTTCAAGTGAAGATTTTAAAGTCTCAAAATCTACTATATGAGGTGTTACTCTCTTAGCTCTGGAGATTGTATAAGAACCTGTTTTAAGAGTATAAACGTCCAATTGTTGAGTGACTTTCAATAAATCAGCTTTCAATTCATCTATTTGAGGTTTTATCTCCTTTAAAATTGCTTGCAGTTCAATTAGCTTTTCAGCTTTTTGCATTGGACTTTTTGGTGTGTCTGATAATAAATTTTTATTCATAGCTTTATTCCTTCTAAAAATATTCCTTTTATATTTGAGAAATGTCTAAAGTGCTCTGGTTCTTCTTCCTCTAGAATAATTTTTTCTTCTTCATCATCAGCCATTGAAAAATTCTCTGGATGGTAGCTTTTTTCTAATTCTTGGTCGTAATCAAAGTTATCCATATTATTTTGCTGGGATCATATCTCTAACAAACCTTACCCCTTCAATAAAGCAATCAAGCATAGACTTTCGTATCGGCTCTGGTTGTGACATAAAATCAATATTATTCATTTTGCAAACAGTTACTAATGCAGTAACTGCACCTTTCGTTGCTAAATCTTTTTCGTTTTCTGATAGTTGTTGATCCATATTATTACTCCCAACATCCTTTACTTGGATTCCAGGGAGTTGTTCCTTGCGTTAAGTACATTGAATAAGCGTAAGAAATATTTGCTACCATATTTTCCATGTCTGGCATTTGATGAACAGAATTAATTGAAAATACTCCTTGATCTACGGACCCATCAGTATTTGATACATGAGGTTTTGTTGGACTGTATCCACTTTCACATCTAGCAATTGCAAGTCCGAGTTGTGCATCTTTACCCCAAACTTTCTTTATAAGACCAATTACTTGATCTCTTCCACTTTCATTTGGATTAAGCTGTGGTTCAACATAAGGTCTTTCAGGAGTCATTGCATAAATTGTTTGGGTATGAAGCATTAAATCTAATTCATGGGAGCGAATTTTTCCGCAAACAATAGCTGAGAAAGTTGCAATTATCAGTAGGACATAAACTGATAAGTGCACTCTTACTTTATGACTTAGCTTCCTCTTTGCTCTATATTGGTTTGAGCCGATTATGTTTTTCATATTGTTTTTCTTTTCTTTTCTCTTAAGTAAATCTTTCTAACTGCTGCTTCACTAATGCTCATGATTAGAGCAATGGTTCTATATGTTTTCTTTTCTCTGTCTCTTAAGCGAATTATTTCGTTGTTTCTTTTTGTTTTTAGAATACTCATACATTTGATTTTTCTTATCAAGTTTGATATACTATAGGTGTTCTTTAAGCATTTCAATAAAAAAAGACCCTTGTAGGGTCTTCTATAAGAGGTTTAAGTAGATTTCAGCTTCAGTTTCTATGTCGTAAGAATGCGGGGATATCCCAATCTTACGTAAGTTTGAAGTGAATTTCTACAAAATATTCCTCTTATAGGATTTCTCCTACAATCAAATTTTATATGAAATTCTTAAAGATCACATTAACAATAACAGTTCTGAACCCTGTTGTCAAGATAGTAAAATTGCATTAGTTTTTTAAGAGAAAACTAGGCTCATGGAGGCTAAATAGTGAAGTACTACGATATGATTAAGGGGTATTTACAAGGAATGAGTTACGAGGTTTATACTGGGAATAACTCTTACAAAACCTTCCAAAATTTAGGAGGTACTTATGGATAGAGAAAAATTTCTGGTGTGGTGTGTGGTAAAAAGGAATTTAGCTAAAAACTCGATAAAGCACACAAGGCAACGATACGATCTACTCATTAAGTGGTTAGGAGATAGAACGTTAACCGCAGAAACAGTAGAAAGTTATATCCTTTACTTAAGAGAGAAAGGACTAAGAAATGCTTCTTTAAACTCTCATATTCGAGTTGTTAATCTCATTGACATCTTTGAGCGAGAAAATGACAATGACTTAAATCTTTTGAAGAAAATCTCTTATTTCCCAAAGCAAACAAAAGTCCCAACCATACTTAGTATTGATGAGATAGATGCAATTCTCCAAGTAGAGGTACCATACCAATATAGAGGTAATAAGCATACATACAATCACTCTTTAGACGAAACATATAGGATGCTTTGGTGGTTAGTTTCAAGTACTGGGTGCAGAATAGAGGAAGCCCTTAATGTCAAAAAAGGGCAACTCATGCTTGGGCTTCAAGGAAAAGGAAAAGTCATCTACACCGACACTAAAACAAATGAGGATAGAAAAGTGCCTATCCCTCCGATCTTAGTCTTTAAGTTACATACGTTTGTAGAAATGCTGAAACCTACTGAATATATTTTTCGATCAACAACAGGCAATAGGCTTTCTACGACATCAGCCGAAGAAGATATAAAGAAGCGAGCAGATTTAGCGGGAATACAAAAACACATTTATCCTCACTGCTTCAGAAATTCTTATATTATGGAGCACTATAGAAGAAATACCGATCCATTTACTATCTCTAGGCTGGTAGGCCATAGGGACATAAATACAACTCTTGGATATATGAAATTTGATGATGACGATTTAGAAAAGGGAGCTGAGAATCACCCATTGTTTAGTAGGTCAATTACCCCACAAAGACTTATTAATAAACTGAAAGAAGCAATTGCCTCCTTCAAATTGGATGAGGATTTTAGATTCACTTTTAATCAAACCGAAGGGAATAATTCTTTTAGTTTCACCGTTTTCATTAAGTGAGCTCCCAAAAGGAGTAGAATAGAGCTGTGTCAGATATTATAATCAATATGTTTTACTTTATCATTAGTTTATCCATACTGGGGCTAGCGCTCGCCCTTATCCTTATTACTCGAAAAACATCGAAACGAGTAGATGGTATTGAAAAAAGACTTTTTCCCTTCCTGAAACAATTAGATGATAAGAACTATAGACTCTGGAAAGCAAAATTAAAAGCAGAAGAGGAGTTGAAAAAGTTAAAGGGAAAGGATTAGAATTGATATATGTACTTTGAGATAATTCAAACAATATTGTTCCTTTTTATTTCTGCACTTGCGTTCCTTTTATATCAACATAGTACTAAGGGACAATTGTTAATTCTAAGAACTCATGAAGAAGTTATAAAATTTATTAGTTCATTTCGTGAAGAAATGCACAAAGCGATTAAAGACGCTATTAGTTCACACATTAAGGAATATCACACTAAGTAAAATAACTTTTATCTCTATCTCTATCCCATCGTTGTTTGGCAAAAGCCATACTCTCATCAGGTGTCATTCCCCAATCTCTTTGAAGCCTTCTAAGTGCTCTAGGATTGTATTTATCATTGTTTCTGCGTATCTTACTATTAATTGCATCTTTCAAAGAATACCCGTCTAATTCAGCCATTCTAGTAAGAAGAAATGCCATGTCAGCAACCTCGCACATTCTCTCTTCTCTTGTTGTTGCTTGTTTATGCTCTTCATTCTCTGCATCAAGCATGTTTTGGATTTTTTCTCTTGTTTCCTCAAGATGTACTTGTTTGACAAAGCGAGCCTCATGTCGCTGAAGACGTCTAAATGAGCCTATTTTAAAGATTCGCTCTAGCATATTAACTTCTATGCCAAGGAAGTCCTAGTTTTGCTCCATGTTTTGCCTCCCTTATGCTTTTATGCCGTCTAATGATTTAGCAATGATGTTAATAAAAGTACTAACTATTGCTGCTGACTCCAAAACAAAAAGTTCATGAAGATCAAATTTACCTGCTTGTAGCCAAAGGGTTGCTGTTGTTAAAATTGCTGCTCCTTCTGCTATAACAAACCCCTTCCCTACTTTCTTCCAGTCTGTTGAACCCAATCCTTGTGCTGTTAATGTAAGTGCCATAATTTCACCTCCTTTACAAACTCAATAAAAACTTCAATCTATTCCAAAATCCTATTGGCATCTTTTGAGCAAGTTGAACTTTAAGCTGTGCAATAGTTTTATTCTGCGTTTCTTGTGCAGTAAGACACGTAGTCCTATCATTTTGTGCTTGAGTGAGTTGTTCTTGTAGTGTAGGCACTTGTTTTGCCACTGTCTCGGCTGCATCCTTTGCTTGCGTCAAACTTGTCACTTGGGACTGAAGACTGCTAACTTGTTGATTTGACGAGCTAATCGCTTGATCCTTATCCTTAATAATTGCATTTAAGTTATCAATTGTTGCCTTTGCAGCTTGTAAGTCATTCCAATGATTATCTCTATCAACTCTACATTGATCGAGTAATGCTTGCATGTTTTGAGGGAGTTGTTTGGGATGAAGCCAACCAATAACTCCACTATAGTTATATGTCTTAATATGGCATTCGCTTCCTGTAGGGTCATTTTGTTCAATAACTTCAAACTGGTTTGAATCTGTATTGTTACCCGTTGCTAAAGCAACATGAGGCCAATTCCAAATAACTAAATCACCTTTAACAGGAGAATTTGTAGGAGAATTAGGCACTTGTTCATATAAGTCTCCAGGTTGGTTATATATTAAATCTGCTGTTGCTCCTGTGAATGGACTAGAGCCTATTACTCTTGCCCATAATTGAGCTACATCAAAACATTGCGGAGTTGATATACCGTCCGCAACAATCCTTGCTGCAACACCATTTAAGAGAGTTATAAAATCGTCAGTCGATATATTTAACATATTAATTATTTTCTGCTTGTACTTTTTCTGCCATTTTTGGATTTCTTGTGAAATACATAACTAATGCTTCTTTAACTAAAATTGATAAATCGTTATTTTTAGCCTCAAGCACTGCTACCTTTTTCTCTAGAATATTCATTTTTACTTCTAATTCATTTATTTGAGTAGATTTATCATCTATTGAATCTCGAAGGTCTTTATTTGATGCTCGCAAAACTTTCAAATCATTTGTTCTGATTTGAGAGAAAACAACAATTGTAGCTGACGTAATCAGTGCTACAAAACTAAAAATATTAAAAAGTGATTGATAATCAATACTAATTCCGTGCATATTTACCCTTTCTGTTTCTGTGCAATTAAATGCTCTGCTGCAAGTTGGGTTTTAAATCTCGCTAGCCCCACTCTATTTGCTGAAACTAAAAGTGTATTATTTTGCGCTTTCCATCCTGTTGGTTGTGCTCCAAGCTTCAAAGAGATACCTATACCTTCTCCGCCAACGCTCCAATTTGTTGAACCTTCAAACCATAAACCCTGTCCTACTAAGACAGCTCCTTTTGTATGGCTTATTTGGTGTGTTGCAGACTGCCCAATAGCAATAGAATTTAAGAAGTTGGGATCATTTATTTCATCCATAGATAACAGCTCTTTTTCGTGTGTTCCTCCTGATTGAGACTTATCAAGAGTACCTTTTACTACAACACTAGGATTTTTAAGAAGAGCAAGAATAGCCTGATTCAACTCATCGTCTGCAAATCCATACATATTAAAATCTAACTCTAAGGCTTCAGCTTGAAGTAGTTTTAAGAGGATTCCATGTACATCATCACGACCGACAAAGAAAAGGTAATGATCTCCATATCCAGGAGTAAGTTGTCCTTCTGGTGTAAATTTTCCTAATCCTTCAAGTAATGCGTTATCTGTCATATTTATTGTGCTGCTAAGAAAAATCCTCCCGATGCAATAACCTGAGCTTTTATTTCTGCTGAAAATCCAATAGAAACGCCGTTAAAACTACCCCATGTACATTGAAAACTGGTTCTATTGGCATTTGACCATCCCATAAGAGATGCTATATTAGATTCACTTGATTGATCAAATTGAGTGAAATTACTATCTATAGTCATTGCTGCCTGTTGAGCTATCATCATGCTTCCATAAGTGACATTATTAGGACTTGCAAAAGCAGCATTTGTTACAGTAAGACTAGTAGCAGTAGTATTTTGAGAATTTTTGTTCTCTTGTACTATTGCTCCTGAACCATTTGTTCCTGTGGTATCAACTCCTGTAAATTGACAAATTTCATAAGTAATGTTGTCTTGAGTTTGTCCGCCAAAGGATATAGTTACTCCTCCAGTTGTAGGGCTGCCCATAGCCCGAAATAAAGTAGCTCTATAATTTCCTAATAATTGCGTGTCATGTTGTACCCATGTCAAATTATCCCCAGAAACAGTTGGTGCATTATTACCTCCACCTGCTCTTTGAGAGTAAATGGCAAGCAAAATCAACGCATTTGCACTAGCGGTAAAAGAAAATGATGTGAAACTAGCTGTACTCTGTGTTCCTGTTCCACCTAAAGATGATCCTGTTGCTGCCATAATTTATGCTACTGCTACACAATCCCATTTTGAGGCTGTAGCATTCCATTCGAAAAGAATTTTGATTTCAGTACTAATAACTGTGGTCGTAGGAAGTGCGACTGTAGTTGCTTCAAAACTTGCTCCAAAAGTCAGAGCCCTTGCGGTCCCGTTATCGGTAACTCTTATTTCCATTAAATCTCCGTCTACTGGAGTACCACTTAGATTTGTAGTAAAAGACGTAATAGCTTGAGCAAGTCCTGTGATTTTAAAAATATCGCCATTGTCTGTGTTGATTGTTGGAGTTGCTGATTGAGTTGTTGTAACTAGTCTTCTAGTCCTTCTTTTATTAGTAACTGTCTGAGTGTCACTTGTAGTTAAGATTGCTGTTTCTGTTCCTGCGCTATTTAATTTGTAAAGTTTATCATCACTTTTAGCATAAAGCTTGTCATATCCAGAAGCAGGATTGGCTGGAGTAGAAATTTGTAGAAAAGTCTCAGAAGTATTGTTAGTAACTGCTCCAACTGTTACTCCTGTTGTATCAGTACCATCTAATTTCTCTTTAAGACGTTTTATGTGAGCCTGTGAGATAACACCAACAACTTTTGCTCCATTATTGTGAGTTTTTGCAGAAACACTTTCAGCTCCTCGTATAACTCCTGTGAGGGTATTACCAGAAATTCCTGTATACTCAATGTATTCAATAACAGTAGTATCAATAGGAGAAGCCCAGTCAAATGCTAAAATACCCCCATCAGTAGGCAACCCAGTAACAGAAGTTAGAACAATACTTGTTGTCTGAGAGTTGTTTATTCCTCCACCAACATTAAGAGTTGTACTAAAATTCTGCGGAACTGAGTAAATATTCGCCATACGGGAATTGTGGCAATCTCAAGGCTTAGTTATGAGAAAACTAGACTCTAATACGATTTGTGGCTGGCAATGGCTTTCCTGCAAGAAGTGTCCATCTAAATGAAAGTCCTAGAAATTTAAAGTCAGAAGCGTTGTTGGTATCATCTAATTCAAATTTAATTGATCTATAGTTTTTTGTAGTAATAACCTCCATTGGTTGATCTGAGTTAGCAGAAGTGGTAGCTGCGCCTAAAGAGTCTCCTGCTGCAAATGTGCCAGGAATATCAAAGCCTGCCCCAATACCTGAAGTAATAGGTGAAATATTAAACGGAGTTGAGGTGAAAATACCATCATTAATGATATATCCAGTTATTGACCCATTAGCCACATCTTTGAACCAAAAAATAGGATTTCGATAAATCTTATATTGGTCAAAAAGCTGTTGATTAAAGTTCTTAGTTTGTAGCTTCCAAGAGACAGCAGTCCCATTATCATCTGTTCCACTAAACATCTTAACTATATATCCAGAAGTCTCGTCACAGTAATACAATTCTTCATTTCCGTTACTATCAAGATAGCTAAAAAGTGCATTTGGGTTTATTCCATCCCAATAACCTACCCACGCATTAAAACGAGTATCAAAAACATAACACCTATTATTTGTTGTCCCTGTTTGTGTAACTGCTAAGATGTATAGATTTCTGAAATAGAAAGCTGCAGCATTACTTAAATAATTAAGACTAACTGCATCCAAATAGGATCCTTGAGAGATTTTTAGAGATTGTTCAGTAGTACGTAATGCACTAAAGTAATTTTGAATATTTCCCAAAGAATATACCCTTGCTCTTCCATCTTTTTTGGTAATAAACCATAAGTCATTATTAAGAATACGAACAGATCGTCCAGACTCACATCCAACCTCATTAGTAATAAGAGTAAGTTGAGGTAAACCCGTTGACGTAAAGTCAAATTGCCAGATAGACCTGTGCTTAAACACAATAATATGATTTTGGAAGAATTTAATTGCGCTAATAGAATCTCCATCGTTTTTAGCAACATCGACAAATCCTCCTCCATATGCGCTTGAGAAGTCGTCAATTTGTGTTGATCCTGCACTGTAATAGAGACGAGATGGATTCGTAGCATCTCCTGCAATAAAAAGTCTAGAAAGAGCATATTCAAGAAGAGATCCTGAAAGGCCACTTGTGGTATTCCCTTCCTGAGGAAGAATAACAACAGATGGGTTATCTTGTCCTTGATCATTATAAGAATTTGTTGTGACTGTGGACATTTTAGTTTCGCCAAGCCCGTTGTCTGCTACTCCTTTGCGTCCGTAAATAACATATCCTGTAGCATTTGCAACTGCTGTCCAAGCTAAAGCGTTATAGTTAGATGAAGAAAGAGTGGCGTTTCCATTTGTAATTCTTACGGAAACACAAGCTAAGGTTTCTCCCACGGAATTAAAAGCAGAAACTCTATAAGAATAAGCAGTTGAGCCAGTTGAGCCAGTTGGAGTAACTGTAAGACTCACGGGAGTCGTAAGAGCAGTAAATACTGTTGCTGTCGGCACGCCTCCAGATATAGTTACCTTTGTAAGTGGATCTGTACCATTTTGTACATATAACGTATCTCGTGCCATGACAAAATCTGTCTTCTTACCAGTAGTCATAGTTGCTCCCGAGATTGCGGTTGGAATATTACTTGCGTTGTAATACATTAATGAAGTGCCACCCTCACGAATAATCCAAGAGTTATTAGATGATGCGGAAGTGTAGAAAGGAGAAGCACCCATCACTCTTGAGCCAGAAGAAGAACCAAATCGAGAAGATCCTTGACGCTTCTTTACTCCATCAACAAGAATGACACCATTTCTGTGGTCTGAAAGTTCGTGGTCATCTATAAGAGATTCGTCTTGAAGTTTATTAACACCAAGTTGAAATCCATAAACATAGTTTGTTTTCTCTGGAATATCTTTTACTGCTACTTTTATTGCCATACATATTAATAAGAACCGACTGTTTGACCATATGCCTGTTCTGGATCGTGAATTGAGTAGCCTTGTGAACCCCATCCTCGTCTTGATTGTTCATTAATCATTTCAGCAACAATTTCGTCAAAAACCTGAAGTGGTACTTGTGCTTTGGCTTGCTGAGATATAGACATCCAGTATTGAGCCTCAGCATATGCTTCAATTGCCTCAACATATGAATCTGGCATCATAACTGTATCTGTGTCTAATAAAATTTGAGAAGGTCTTTTCCAGTATTTAATAGTGTGAACTGACCCATCAGCTCCATCTGTAGGAATGAGATAATAATTCCCACTAAATCTATAAAATTTGAAGCTACGTCTTAGAGAAGGGAGGGTAACAACACCCAATGTATTAGTAAAAATACGATTGTCATTGTAAGGAACGAGATCATAGTAGATATTATTGATCTTTAGTTCGATAAAATCTTTTAAGTTTGTAGGCTCAGGGTATCCTGTTGTCGAACCAGTATTAGTATTTGATGTATCTGTAGCTTCTTGCCACCACCAATTCCTTTTTCTGGCAATTTTAAAATATCCTTGCGTTAGCCATACATATCGCTGCATCTTAGTCGTTGAATCTGAAGGTGCTCCAGATTCGCCCAACCTATATGCCAAATGTGTTTGAAAGTCTACTCCTTGAAATGCCATAGGGAGAGTATCGACAATCTGAAGCTTAGTTATGAGAATTTAGTTCGTAAAGAGAATGGTTTTCCTTTGAGGGACAAAAACTTTCCGCTTATTTTAGTAGTAGGTGTTTTGACAGTAAAGCTTTTTCCTTTACTTGGAGCTTTTGATTTAATCGAAAGAGAGTGCTGACTTTTTACTTTTCGAGACAGTGTTCTAAATAAACTAGAATTTTGTCTTTGTGCAGCTTGGGCGTTATATTTTGCTTCATCTGCTGGTAATGTTCCAAAAGAACTCAGAAGTGGAGCACCAACTGTTCCTCGAACAGCATTCTTATATGCAGTGTCAGCAGTCAAATATGCTTTGACTTGTGGATCTGTGTAGTTCTTAGCTGCAAGCTGTTGCTGCACATATGCTGTCATTGAAGGTGGCACAAGGCTAGGATCTGTTTTATTTGGGTTGTTTGAAGCTGGCAATTGGTTATAGAATTGCTGTTGCTGATTAAAAAAATTAAGCAAGAGTCCTCTATTTGGATCATTTGCAGATAAATTATTATTTACATATAACGCATTTGTTCTTTCAGGCCCAGGTAATTGAGATTCATACTCAAGAACAATTTTTTGTTGTGTAGGTGACATATTATATAAAGGATTTATCGGCTTTCCTGTCGCTTCTGCTGTGGCCTGTTCTGACTTTGTTATAGCTGCTAAAACTTGAGGATTATTTAATAGTTGCATAGCATTAGCCATTCTATTAGCTGGAGTCATAGGAATAGAATTTCCATTAATGTCACGCTCACGAGCATATACTGCATCGAAAATCTTTTGCTGCGTTGGGTCAGTTAAAGAAGAACGGGCAGCATCTAAATTCTTAAAATATACTTGTGTTGGATCATTTGGGTCTGTTGATACTCTGTTTCCTGCAAAATTAAGTAATGCATTCCCCACTGCTTCTTTACCTGATAATACTTTTTGAGCTTGAACAACTGGAATAGGAAGGTTACTTCCTGTAAGCTTTAGTCCTTTTTCAAGTGGATTGTTCGTATCCGAAAGCTTATTGCCATAATAATCTTGATTTGAAAGATAACTTAAAGCATCGCTTGTACCTCCTGGCAAATGAGAAATAAGAAAATGTTCTGGATCGCTTGCTAAGCTGAGTAAATCTTGTGCATTTGTTCCAGATAAATGGACTATTTGATTTGTCTTATTTCCACTGGAGCTAGTGTTCTTCCAAGGTGAGGGAAAGTTTGGACTTATTACATCATTTTGAATTGCTGCAATAAGGTTAGGGTTGAATTTACCCGTTACAGCACGCCTTAGTGCTTCTGAGATTACTGCTGTTCCTGCAATACGAAGGGCAAGAGTGCCCAATGCAAAGTTGTTTGCTCCAGTTCTTGCTCCAAGAGTTTTTCCAAAAATATTTATATCTTTTCCTGTTACATTTGGATTCAATGCTGAGAATGTGCGCTTAAATCTCCCTTGCTGATAATCAGGTGCAAGAAGTAATGCATTATTCGCAATAAATTTAGTGACTGGATTCTTATTAAACACATCATCTCCTGCAACTCTATTTTGACCACCAAACATATTGTTAATTTGTCGTCCATAGTCTTTAGCTACTTTCAAGCCTTCTGGTGTATCAGTGTTAAGTAGACCTCTCTTATCCAATGCTTTTACTGTTTCCATCTTGAAGAAATCTTCCAACCTAGAAAAAGTTGCATCATTTAGCTTTGTGAATGGATTAAATTTGTTAATTCCTTTAGAAACTTTTTGAAGCCCAGTATCATCTTTATTAATATCATGCTCTGTGCTAAAGGTAACTTGCATCTTCGCAGCTTTATCTGTTAATCCACTCTCAATATTTTCTTGCCTATATTTGGCATCTTCACCAGGAGAAAGAAATACTCTAACTGCTTTGTCTAATCGTGGAACTTTACCCAAACCCAATTGTCCTGCTAAATAATCTGCTCCAGTGTTTTGAATATGAAAAAGTCCTCCAGCAAGTTTTGTTTGTTTAATACCCTGTTGTCCCTTATTTATAAGGCCACCTAATTTACTTTGACCTTGTGGCTCTAAATCTTTTAATTGGTCTAGAAGGTTTTTACTTAAATAGGTTCCTTTCATACCTGGAATACGAGATTGGTACATATTTGCTGGTGATGCATCTCCATTCGAGATATACACTTCTTTTGGAGACATCTTTTGAAGTTCACTAGATAATACTCGACCTCCAAGCTCCCTACTTACTGCGTTTGTATATTCATTAATATCGTCAACAACATTCTTATTCTTGAGTTCAAATCCATTTGCTTCTAATTCCTCTATATCTTTGAATGTACGAACTTTGTTGTACCATCCTTTAAAATTCTTAGCTTTAGCCTCAGTAAATGCTTGTAATCTTTCTGCTTCTCCAGGTTTTGAAAGGTCTAAAATGTGTGAATAATAATCATTCAAAAAGCCAATTCTTGAACCTGCGTCTTTAAATTGACTATAAGCATGGTCTGTAAAGTTTTCAAAGGCTTCTACGGCTTTATTAAACTTATCAGGGTTTTTAACTTGCTGAGAGATATCGTCCTTCATTTCTGGATGCTCTACTGCTTGTCTGAAAAGTTTATTTTCTCCATAATTTGTGACTGATTCACCTTCTTTTGGCCTACCAGACGTATCAATGCCTTCCTTAGCTAATTGCTGCAATACCTTTCCACGCTCTAAGATAGGTGCTTGAGCAGCATACATACTTTCACGGGCTTGCTTTACTGTTCCATTAGGATTAGTAACAAATGGCTCTTTGGGTTCTGGAGGATTTTTAGAAACACTTGTTCCCAATCCTTCATCAAATTTATATTTGCCTCCCTTGAGAATATCTCCAACTGCTTGAGGCTGATTTCCTGCCTCCCAAGGCAAAGGTTCTGGATTGCCTCCAACGGGTTGACCTGCATTCTTTACTATTCTGTACCTCATCTGTGCCTGAGGACTAACTGAAATATCTGATCCTTTAACAGGAAATTCGAGACCTTTATCTATTGCTTTCTGAGACATTTTTGCTGGTAGAGGTGGTTGAGTAAGTTGTTCTTTAAGAGAAAGCTTTGAAGGTACTTCTTCTGGTTTTTCTTCACCTAATCCAGGTACCTTTATAAATCCTGCTTGTAACGCTTTATTTCCTGAAACGTCAAAAACTGCACCATCAAATTTACTCATCCAAGGTGGTACATTTTCTGGAACTGCTCCATTTACTCTACTAAGCAGATAATCCCAGGTGTCCGCCAACTGAGGAGTACTAAGGTTATCAATAAGTCCTTTAGGAAGTAATTTTTGAGAAATCGTGGTTAAAATGTTATTAGCAGTAGAGTCTCCTATCATGCCATTTGTTTTGACATCATTAATTGCATTAACAAGTTGTCCTTTCGCTTTAGGATCATCTTTTATTGATAATGCCCTCTTATAAGGAGCAATAGCCTCGTTATTTAAGAAAGCTGGATCGCCTGCGTTAATATCTGATGCTACTTGCTTCGCAACAACTGGATCTACTTGTTTTCTATAAGTGTCAGGTAATGCGCTTATGCCTCCTGTAATTCCTCCAAATAAAGCACCTGCACCTACCCCTTGAGCAGTATTTGAAGCCAGATTTCCAGCATATTGAAGAGGGTCATTAATATCTCGTCCACTCTCTAATCCACTACCTGCTCCAAATAATCCTCCGTATTTTGCTCCCTGTGCAACACCTTCAACAACTTTGGGGATTAACCCTTTTGCAGCATTTACTCCTTCCAGTGCTGCTGGAGCTTCTCCAAGAAGTGCTACATTCGCTATAGGCATAGCTGTTGAAGCAACATCACTGGCTGCCACCTGAGGCTTGAAAATATCTCCTGATTTAATATCTTGAATATCCTGAGGAACTGCTTTTTGGAAGTCTGCTGGAGAATTTAATATACTTTGTGGTATACCAACCGCTGTTTTCGCAAGCCAATCTGTAATAGGATTTCCAGTATTTATGTGACTCGTTAAGTCTAACCTAGGAGCTGGTGCAAAAGGATTATTAATACCGAATGGCTCCTGTTGTCCAAGGACATTTTTTCCTTGCATAAAATAGTTAGCTTGTTGTCCTGCTCCATTTAATAAACTCTGTCCAAAAGATGAAATATTTTGAAGCCAATTTGGTTGTTGTGGTGCTATGGTTTGAGCCTGTGGAACAGGTGATTGTATTTGTGGCTGGGTAAAGCTACTAATTGCATTGCCAACTTGTTGAGGAAGTTGTTGAACCTCATTTCCTACAGCATTTGCAGCATTCCCAAAATAATTACTTACTGTATTAGCTGAATCAGAGAGGAATTTTCTTAAATTATCACCGAAGTTCATATCGGTATTGTGGGAGATCAAAGCCTCACTTATGAGAAAACTAAGGGGTTGTCACTGGTTGACCAGTAAAAGGATTTATATTAGATTTATTCCCAGACCCAATATATCCTTGCCCAGAAGGACCGCTTGTAGTTGGAAGTTGGTATGTAGCATTTGCGTTACTTCTTGCTATTCCAAGTGAACTGAGTAAGTTATTTACAAAGTCACTTCCTGTTGCTCCAGTAATTGTGGAAGCAACATCTTTACCATATCCTGAGAGGAGTCCTGCTTGCAATCCAAAGTTCATTATAGAATTTTGAACATTTTGCGCTTGCGCTCGGATACTAGATAGTCCTTGTTGAATTGCATTTGCTGAGGAAAGGTCATTATTTGCAAGAGCCTGTGCAATACCAAGTTTACCCTGTTGATATTGATTGCCCAAATCTGCCAATTTAGAAAGGGCATTTTGCCTAAAGGATGTAAGAGCATTATCAATGACATTAGATTGAATTGCTTGCTGATTTTGTGTTTTAGATTGATTGTCAGAAAGGTCTTGATCGTTCTTAAGAGTTGCGTCTTGGAATGCGCTAGAATCAAGTGTACCAAGTCCTGAAAATGTTCCTCTTTCTTGCTGTCCGATCTCATTGTGTGTTTGAGCATTTTGTCTAAGGATATCTCCAAAGGTCTGAGCATTTTGTGTTTTCTGTAAATCTGCTGCTTTTTGCTGTTGATCTATCTGATTATTAATGTCAGTAACACCCTGATTGTAAGCACTATCTAATAGGGGTCCTTGTGCTTGAAGAGCGTTAGCGTTTTCATTAAAAGCTCCTCTTAAAGAGTCTATATATTGTTGATCGCTGGAAGGGCCAGAAGGTTGTCCCCCACCTGATGGTGCACCGCCACCACTTGGAGCTGCTGCTTGACCTCCTGTAGAGGGTGCTGCGCCTCCTGCTCCTGGTTGAGGGGCATAGCTAGCATTATTAGGAGAAAAGTTTTGAGTTGAAGTACCTAAAACAGACTGTTGAGGCGCAATTGAAGCTGAAGCATATACATTTTGAGGGCTTCTAGCTGCACTATAAGGAGTCCCAGCGGGTTCAGATATACCTGCACCTGGAAGGTGAAGAGCATAGCCTATTTGACTAATTGGTTGTAATAAATTACTTAAAAAACTCATATATTGCGTTTTTTCTAATCAGTGCTATAATCTAGTTATGAACACTATAAGATTCATTAAAGGTTTTCTTTTCAGAGTGTCTTCAGCTTTTTTGGCTGCTTTTGCAACCTTTGCCATTCTTTTGGTCGGAGTTGCACTTATCGCTTCAAAGACAAATCCCAATTTTGTTATTGATAAAGTTCCAGAATCTTCTTTAAGTTTTCTTGGAGTACTTTTCTTTGTTTTCTTTGGGATTTACCTAACTCTTTTCGTTCCCTCTTATTTCAGAAAACTAAAGAGATCATAGAAGTTGGGAAATCTAGTTATGAGAATTTTATGAAGAACTTATTTTACGTAGCTGGAAGCATCTTCTTATTGTCTTTAGCCTATTACTTCTTTATTGCTTTACCATCTAGTATTCAAACAACTCGACAAGAGCAAGGTCTCTATCAACAAAATAAATCTCAAGCCCTAATGGATTGCCAAAGTATAACAAGTAAAGCAATTCAAAATACTTCAAATACTTCTACGATGTCATTTACACAGATTAAACAAGCTGAGGATTATGGAATGGCAACTTGTATGAGGCAAC
>JAICVW010000491.1 GCA_025935105.1 Nitrososphaeraceae archaeon | reverse complement strand
GTTGTGCTGAAGTTGCAAAAAAGTAGCAGCCTGGTATATAATTTGATATCCAAATCAGATGTAGCAGATATTTTGTATAGAGCATTGGATTGTCAAAAACTTGGACTAAATGAATGCATTAGCCTACTCAAATCCGACGACATTTATCCGATAGCACTTGTCAGCAATATGATTAGGCAGAGACTCTTTGGAAGCAGGGCTACATTTGTTAATAACATTATACTAAATTACACTAACGTATGCATAACGTATTGCAAATTCTGCGCCTTTTATAGACCAGTTGGACATGGAGAAGCATATACGTTATCTTTGGGGGAGATCACGAAACGAGTATTAGTTGCCAGAGAGATGTTCGGGATCACTCAAGTCTTGATTCAAGGAGGACACAATCCAGAATTGAAGTTGGAGTTTTATGAAGACGCTTTCAAAGCAATAAAAAAAGTTGTCCTCAAGTTGGTATTCATGGGCTATCTGCTTCTGAAATTGAAAATATTGCAACAGTCGAGAATTGCAGCACTAAAGAGGTTCTTTCAAGACTTAAAGATGCCGGCTTGGATTCATTACCGGGAGCCGGAGCCGAAATTTTAGAAGATGAAGTAAAGGCACAGATCAGTCCTCTCAAAATCAAGAGCCACGAATGGCTTAGAATCATGGAGGAAGCGCACAAATTAAACATAAAGTCATCTGCTACTATGATGTATGGTACCACAGAGACCGAAGAACAAAGAGCAATTCACATCATGAAGATAGCTGATTTACAAGAAAAGACAGGGGGTTTTATGGCCTTTATTCCATGGAGTTTTGAGCCTAATAAAACGCGTATGCAGGCAGAAGGCAAAGTTAAATATCCTGCAGGGGGACTTAATCTTTTGAAGATGATTTCTGTTGCAAGAATTATGTATCATGACTTAATTGACCACCTTCAGTCTTCATGGCTTACAAATGGGATTGGTATGGCTCAGCTTGCGCTAAATTATGGGGCTGATGATTTCGGGGGTACTCTTATAGGAGAAGAGGTGGTCACAGCTACCGGCGCGAGATCCACGGAGCTGAGCTCTCATAAAATCATCAGTTCCATAAAACAGATTGGTTTTCAAGTGGCAGAAAGAGATAATTTCTATCGTACTGTAAAAAATTGCTAGAGCACGTATCTTTATGTCAAAGAGTTTATGACATCTAGCTAAAAATAGCCACATATAACTTTAAATTGTCTTTATCTATAGTCCCCCCATGTATGGTAGATGAATAATGCAGGTAGGTATTGATGATCTCGCTATTTACGTACCTAAGCTTTATATAGACTACAAGGATTTTGCCGAGGCAAGGGGCATTGATCCCCGCAAATTAGAGTATGGCATAGGGGTTAAAAAAATGGCCCTCGTGGATACAAATCAAGATCCAGCTTGTATGGCCGCTAACGCATGTTTAAAACTCATGCAAAAAAACCAATTACACCCCCAAGAAATAGGGAGAATTTATGTCGCAACAGAATCAGGGATAGACGAATCCAAAGCGATGAATTCTTTTGTGATTGGAATGCTCGAACAGGTTTATGGTGAGAGCTCCTTCGAGCACGTAGGTGGTATAGAGTGCAAATTTGCCTGCGTGAGTGGATCTTACGCACTATATGATAATACTAATTGGATTAGGGCAGACGAAAATAATGGCAAAGCTGCTATAGTTATCGTTAGCGACATTGCAAAATATGATATTGGTTCTGCTGGAGAGTATACTCAAGGTGCCGGTTCTGTTGCCATGTTGATAAAAGACAATCCAAGACTCTTGGCCTTCGATCAAAAGGTCACCTCAACAATTATTAAAAATGAATATGATTTTTACAGACCATGTGGAAAAGAAACGCCCGTAGTTAATGGAAATTACTCTAACTTGTTATACTTGATTCAAGTAAGAAAAGCTTTTGATAGTTACAAAGAAAAAGCAATTAGAACAAAATTAATTCGATTAGATGCTGGAGAATCCATAACAGATCACATAGATCTATTTAGCGTTCATCTCCCCTATAGACGGATGGGAGAAAAAGCGCTGGCATATTTACTTAGACACGAATGGAGATACCTCCCTAGATGGAATCAGGTCATTAAAGAAGTAGGTTTAGTAGAACCAGTTCCCAATGACCCAAGAGGTACAATTGAATCAATTTTAGCAGACACTGAATTCATGAGAGCTGACGAGAAGTTCAGAAGAGCTTTTATGCAAACATCTTTTTATAATGAAGTTTTTGAAAAGAAAATGTCAAGCTCACTCGAAGCATCGACCATAATAGGTAACTTGTATACTGCTTCCATGTACATGGGATTCCGGAGCTTACTAGAATTTGAGTATAAAAAAGGCACAAATCTAGAAAACAAGAGAGTAGGGTTCGGATCTTATGGTAGTGGTAGTAGTGCGATGGTGTTTACTGGAGTGATACAGCCCGAGTACGAAAAGATAGTTGCAGGAATGGATTTAGAGAAAGAAATAGGAACAAGAAAGAAAATTTCTATAAACGAATATGAACGACTTAGAAGTGAAGGAAATGTTGATCTTAGGAGGGAAGGAAAGGTCGATACATCCTTTTTGCCAGCTAGCCATAATGAATTCGTCCTAATAAAACTGAAGGCGGGATTCAGGGAGTATAACTTTCCCAGTTGAACATCGTATCGCCATTTAGGGCCCTTTCAATAATAAGGCACCTATAAATACACAGCACCAAAGCGATCCAACTGCCAAAGCGTACTATTAGTTCACTATCTTGAATTTTACTCCTTTTGCATCTAGGTAGCCAAGTAATCGTTCTGCATGGCTCGAATTTTCCATTTCAAGGCTCAAGTAGACTCCAGCGGTACCGGCAGAAACATTGGAGCTAAGTCTGTCATGAACTACTTCGACAATATTGACGCTCATATCTGCAATAATATCCACTATGGTCTTTAGCGCACCCGGCCTATCGGGCAATTGTATAAAGATTTTGAGCATTCTTCCCATGTTCATTAAGCCCTTTGCAACTATTTGTCCCAGCAGATACATATCCACGTTGCCTCCTGATAATACCGCTATTACGTTCTTTTCTTTGTTAGGATGACCTTTCTCAATTAAATATGCAAGACTTGCTGCGCCTGCGGGTTCTATAACTAGCTTTGCTCTTTCCATGAGTAAAAACATGGTTTGAACTATTGAAGAGTCGTCAACTAGTTTTAGATCGTCCAGGTATTGACTTGCTATCTCATAAGTCAATCGTCCAGGCGACTTTACCGAGATGC
>JAICVW010000376.1 GCA_025935105.1 Nitrososphaeraceae archaeon | reverse complement strand
CATCGAAATCTTCTACAGCGTTAACAGAGATTCCATATGGCAAACTCCATCCATAACATGTCTAATAGCTTTCCTCATTTGATCTATAACCGTTAATCCTTTTTCGTGCAATTTACAAGACAAATATGTTTCCTATAAATTCCTCCCAATATTAGTCATAGAAGTCTTTCATCGAGCCAGAAATTAACCCATGATAGTCAGTCGAGGCAAGCAAAGAACCATCCGCCTAATTACTCTCAAGCCTATTCTTTTGTATCTTGAGCTTGAGTCAAAAATGGGCAAATCCACCTCACCTAAGTTCAATAGGCGAGTCTCTGCACCCTATTTACCTATTCTACGCATTAGAATTTTCAATATTTTTGTGCCGTAACATTCCTGATTATAGCTGCCCATGACATTAAGTCCACACATACACAAGGGTTCAGGTGTCGCTTTGGTTTAGAGCCCGTAAACATGCCCTTAAAGCTACGCACGGATATTGATCCTCTTGTTAATTTCATATCTATTTCAAAATTCTGCATATAGTTAACTTAGATCCTATGCCTCGTAATCCAACTTTTTCTCATCTCAAAGAAATGCGTCCGTTATAAAAAATTGAATTGGCCTTACTGACCACCGGGTATCCATTGAGCCTTTTGTAATCAATAGTGTTAATAACGATGTCGCCTTATAAGGCGAGGTGGTTCAGCCACTTTTCACATAATCATATTGTAACCGTCCCAGAAACGAGGTCAGTGATGAGGATGACAACTTGCGTAGAATTCACCTTTCGCGAAGTTTTCTCGATGCACTTGCCAATCACAGTATCCTTGGAAAAATGCGATTCTTTTGTCTGATATCTCCGTGCAAAATATCAACGAGTTGTGCTGTGTTTCATATGTGTGTGTTCGGTGAGTTCTAGCTGGGTCTTAAACTTCTCTTCACAAACAGAGCACTTGAATTTTTTCCTATTGAAGAAGTCGAATTTCATACTACTATTAATTGACATTGATTCATATAAACATGTTACCTAGGCTGGGTTACAATTCTTTCAGATTCTTAGCCCCGCGTCGTACCAAATTTTTCCATGGGATCCCACTGAGACAAATTCAACTGCTCTAGTATTTACAGCACATCGGTTTCATGTTTACATTATATCTTCAATTTGGATTTGATTCACAGGCGGCCACGTTTTCAATTTGGGAATGGGACACCTTAACCCAGTTTTGTAACGTCGATTCACATTAAAAATGCTTAGTATCATCATCAAGAAAGGTTCTCCATGGAACAGGATTACCGTCACAGACAAACAACAGACTTCTTTACGATCCAGCTGATCTAAACACTCACGGTAGGTACTATGTACGGATTTGCACATGTATCAAGATGCGCCGCGTGCAAGGATCTATTTAACTAAATAGACCTGATTTTGGCAAACTGGGGGTGGTGTTACTACTGGGAGCCTGACCAAGGTTTCCCATTTGATCCTGTTGATTTGTCATATTGCTATCCTCTCCACTAGTACCGTTAGAATTGTTTCCGTTTTTGCCACTTGAGCTATGGCCACTTGAACCGTTCATTCCATTTATGCCTTTAGAGCCAGGCAGGCTGCTCCCGCTAGAGCCATGCTCTCCTAGCACGACCAGCTGTTGCAATTGGATTGTTCCAGAAACTATGAATATGATTAAAGCAATTGTTATACAAATGTAAGATGCCGGATTTCTTAACTGTGCCAAGCTGACAGTCGCATCAGCGGATGAGTATATAAGGTGGAATGTAACCCTTTTTTGAGCCAAGTCTATGTGAATTCACTCAAGATTGAGACCTTACACAGCTAAATCATTTTAACTTAAATGCCAACGCCAATTGTGAGAAATCGTCTATAGAATACTAACATAAATTTGGTTAATGCCTGTTACAAAAGCCGAGATTAAGAAAAATTATGGAAATGGGATCTACTACCAATTTGCCTCCGCAAGTAATATAACCGACTTTGCGTGTTCGTCGAGCGAGATCTGCCAAGAGATTTTAGCGATGTTATGTCTCGACATAATTTATGGGCGTAAGTTCCTTCATTTTATTTTGCAGTTCAAGCAGTCGCACTCCTTTTTCAGTGATTTTGTAACTGCGAATTCCTACTTAGTAGTCTATCAGTCCGTTCTCTTGAAGTGCTTTTAGGTAATCCTTCAGCTGATTGTACGCCAAATATGATTTGTACATTAGTCTGGTTCTACTAGTACCTTGTCTCACATTCGCTGCCTCTAATATCATCCTAACTATTTCACTCCTACTTCTGTATTTCATGCTGTATTTTCATGTATCAGAGTATACTCAAGTATTTATGAGAAACCAAGCTTGATTCTAAAGTTTATCTAGGTTTGTTTGAGATAAAACTGTGTAGTTGACCAATGAATTGTAACTATTTGTTTATACAAGTCAGTACAGTGTTTTCGTTCTATAATTCCTCTAGTACAATGTTTAACTTTCTTCGCCAAGGGAACGGCTATGGGTCATGGAAGGGGCAATAATAACATCGAAATGTTTTGAAATACCGGTTAAAATCCCTTCCTAGCAGTCTGTTAAATTCTCTTCAGAGATATTTCGTGCACAGATAAAAACTGAGTCAAAGGTTTTTGTTACAATACTCGGAATATATTTCAGAAATAAATTTCTCAACTAGCCCCACCATACACTTTGTAGGCCAATGAACAAATGCTTTCTCCCGCCGTCAGTTAACCATAACGAAGCGTTTGATTGACCATAAAAATCATTGAATTGTGCATTCTTATTTTGAATCTGGACTACTGTACCTCCATTTGGAATTAGACTGATCTAGATGTACTTTTGAGCATCGCTTTGATTGAGGTCGCCAAGTGGCAGCAAGGTTAGAGTAAGGCACGGCATTACCTGTATTACGTTATCAAAAGTCGCAGGACAAAGTACAACTGCTCATGTGACTCCACTCCAACAAAGTTGGATCGGTTTATTAATTTCAGTGAGATTCATATAAGGCTGTTCAGGCTAAATAACTAGTAATAATTGTACTGACTAACATAACTACGTATTATCCAGTTGGGCATCCGTACGGGGCAATATGACCTAAAAAAGTTGACGAACTTATATTAACCAGTATTATAATAGAACAGTCAAAAAATTTTTTGTCGAATACATTCAAATTTTGTTCGTCTCTTTTATTATTTCCCTTTTTTTATTAGTAACCCAAGATAACTAGTAAGACCTATCACACCAACGAGAAAGTATGTGGAAAACAAAAATTAAAGCATATCGAATTACAATAGTGTCTCTGTTGGACGGCACTTATCGCGAGCCTATGTTTTTCTTGTTGCCCTTGCACGAACACTGGAGTTACCTTACCTATACGTAGCCAGCAAAGCCAATTTTTGGGCTTCACTACAGATCAATTGGATAAATGGAGATCGTAGAGCAAAACTGTACACCATAGAATCGATCCGAATTGATAACAGAAATACAGCGGGAGCTGCGGCTTGGTAAATCAGTCTATGATTGGGATTCAAGAGAACTTCTCAAAGCCAATTTTTTAAGGTTTTTAGTTTTGAGAAGTTTTAAGGTTTTTTTGGATTTTTAAGGCGCTGCTTTTAATACACGGAAGTTCAGAGGAACCATCCAGGCCATATGCTCCTAATGCGTTCACTGAACGCGGATTAAGAGGCATTGACTTAAAGCGCCTGTTATCTAGGGGAGTTTGAGAGGGCGCCAACAAGGCGCTGAGGGACTTTTCCTAGAAATAGGACAGAATTTAAACCGCATCCTTAAACTTCAAATTGAGATACGTCTGAGGCATCCACTACTTTTCCTATGTATCTGCCTCCTTCCTTGTCATCAATTATCTTGTATTTTCCTCTACCGACATGGATGATTCTCACTCTAGCCGTGGCAAAGTCATCAATGTAATATCGACACCAAATCGTATTATCCGGCTGCAATTGGAGTTCAGATATGGGCGCTCTAATTTAAATAGGTTCTTCGCACATAAGCGTATGT
>JAICVW010000557.1 GCA_025935105.1 Nitrososphaeraceae archaeon | reverse complement strand
CTCATTCTTGTTTTGACTAGGTTGCTTGAATAGGTGGGTAAGATACGCCATTGTATCTATAATGGCAACATAACCTACTATGGTTATTAAACTAGCAATCATCGAAGCTATGAATGGTTCATAACCTTTGTTGAGAAACCAGTAGTGAAAATATGGTTTTATAGTATTATATTCTATTTCGGCTACTGAAAGTGTCGAGCCTAACTTGATTAAAACCCACTTTAACTTAGCAAATTCAACACGCTTAGTCTGCTTTTCTGTGGATTCAATGTCAACAGTAAACATATGCTTATTATCAATATAAAATAAAACACCAAACACGGTAAGAAAAATACTCATATCTGCAATTTGAGAAATGAAGGAATTTGTTAATGTATTCGTATTTTTCGCTATTAATTGACTAATTATGGCACTAGTAAAAAATCCACAAGTAACACCTATGAGAATGTCTCTATTAAATAAAAGATAATTTTTGAGTCTATTTCTTTTCATAGTCCGTTGACATTTTTGTCTTTGTTGACTAGCACATTATATGATATTAAGCCTTAAAGTTTTTGGTCAGTGCAATTTGGATAAAATATAACCACTGTAAGTAATAGCCTTTCTAATCATCAACTTGGTAGGTCAGATATAGGCCCCACAAACTAAAGATATTGAACTAATTCATGTTCGATTCGTCCTCAACCAAAAGAAATTTTTGATGCCTATAAACTAAGGAATACTTTCTATAGCCTTCACTGCTTACACTGCCTTCACCGACATCTATACCAAGAGACCGTTATTTTTCATCAATACCGACTTTCATCCTATGTAACTAGGCGTCATCTCTGAGCCAAAGACGTATAGCAAACCATCACGAGATGCCATAAATAACATATTGTTTGCGATGGCAGGAGAAGAGTCTATCATGCTCATGGTAGGAAATTTCCATGTTTGCTTGCCAATGTCAATATCTATTCCATAAATATGTGCATCCAGAGAACCAAAGAATAATACATTATTATATTCAGAGATGGAAGGAGAAGACCATATTTTACCTCCTGTTTCGAAATCCCATATTTTTAATCCATCTTTTTTTCGAAAACAATATACCTTGCTATCTGATGCAGCGAAGAATGTCTTATCTTTGAGTATACTAGGAGAAGCCATTACCGGTTGGTTAATTTGCTTACTCCACCTTATCTCTCCAGTCAATTGACTTAAACAAAACATTCCTCCACTATAGGTTCCTATCAATACTGAGGGACTTTGTTCGTCGAATGATAAGCATGGTGATGAAGATCTTATCTTACCATTCAACTTTGTTTTCCATAACAATTTGCCATCCTTATCTAAACAATAGAGAAAACCATCATCAGATCCAATGAATATGTTGTTCTTTCCATTATACGATGGAGATGACCATATTTGCCCACTAGTTTCGAATTTCCATAATAAGTCTCCACTATCACCTTGTAGTGCAAAAACAGCATTATTTATAGAACCTACGATTATCATCTTGCCATCAACTAGGCATGGAGATGAGAAAACATCACCGGGGATTTCAAATTTCCAAATCTGCTTACCATTCTCTTTATCAACTCCAAACAAAAAATTCCTTCCCACAAAAGATGTACCCTTAACCCATGAATCATAGGTTGCAACCACTAAGATTTGATTATGAAGCAAGGGAGTCGAGACTATAGGGCTGCCTATATTCAAATGCCATCTTATCTTCTTGTCTGATGGATTTAATGCAAAAATTCTGCCTGTAATGGTAGAAACATATATTGTTCCTTTCCCAAATACGGGAGAAGAGACAACCGGTCCAACCTCTGTTACCCATAAAAGTGAAGGCTTGCGAGATATGTTCGAAGCTGAGACTCCTGTTCGCATAGAACTTCCTCTGAACAACTTCCAGGAATGTTTATCAGATATTGCCAAATCTACTCCCAATTGGCGGTCTCAATTCTTGGATTCTATCACCTCCTATAAGAAGGTCATTCATTTACTCACTCATATGGTATGCTAATCTATCTTGAGACGTAAACAACTTTCATCCTTTGTAACCGATGTAATTCTACTTGCCTACATCTGATATGTTATGTATTAGTAGAATAAAGTCTTAACCGCAAATCTAAAGCTAAGCTAAGTATCTGAGGATAATAAACAAAAGCGAGGATAGGCTGAATTGAACAAGTTTGGGAGGTTTAGCAAGTGCACGAAAGAAGAATATAAATGGTCCAAATGGGGGAGGTCGGCACGACGCAGCACACTGTACGCCAACCTCCCCAACTAGGCTCCGAAAAGAACAAGAACACAAAACAACCAACAGGCTGGAGCCTATCTGTTATCGTGGGCTTTCTTCTTCTAATAATATATGTAAATAGGGAAAATAAATTTTTTTTCGGTTAGATGATTAAGCAATAATTAGTAACTATTACCTCTCTGGCAAGGAATGGCCTGGTATAGTTGTTCAGACTAGAACTATGACTATATCATATCTGACCTTGTTATCTTTGGAGACCTGCCAGGGTCCAAGGTTAGTATGGTTGCAGCAGTAGTTATCTCAGTTGAATATGTATAACAGTGAAATACCATTGTGTTTTAATTGTAGAGGATAAAAAATAAACACAAGTGCAAGGACGCGCCCCTTCTCGCAGGAGACGCGTCGAAGGGACAGCGGTCTTGTCTCAATGAGGGTACTCCCTGGCTGTGCGGGTATAGTGGGAAAGATAGATAGCCACCCACACCCAGGACCCCTCCAGTTTTATGTATTATGGCTGGAATGTAGCTGCCCCGGCATCTAATGTCACGATGGTAGATTCAGCTGCGTATACTATAGTATTGTATTAGCGTAATCCACCGTTAAAGCTTTG
>JAICVW010000609.1 GCA_025935105.1 Nitrososphaeraceae archaeon | reverse complement strand
ATTACTATGTCTCCAGTCTTTTTTTCTATTACGCTACACTGTGGGTTAATGACAGTTACTTTCAAGCCGCTCCTTTCAAGTTTTTTCTTGAAATCAATCAAGTCTATATTATAGCATTGTATGCCTGTATATTCTTCAGGGGTAAGTAGTATATCGGATGTGCTGAGGTAATCTAGAATCTCATACTCAATGAATCTTTCTCTTAAGAGGTCGTGAAGTGTAATGTGGTATTTCTGCACGTCAACTTCTGACAAGATACATTTCTGCAGGAAATTACAGAAGTAAAAACATTCGTACTTGTTGCCTCGTATAAGGCAATACATTTTGATCTTGAGCCACTAAATAGGAGCGTTCTAGATTTTGCTTGTTGATTCCTTTCGATGCTTGGACGAGATTAGACTAAAATGGGTCGAAAATGTCTGAGCATAATTGACCCCTTTTTTAAGGCTAGAAAGTCGAAAACCCTGATGAAATAGATGTTTATAAAGGCAGGAGTCTCAATTTGAAGCAGGAGTTGCGTGTGGACGATCAGTTTCACAGGAGGTGGCAAGAAGTTCAAGAAATGTCACACGAATATTCAATTGCCTGGGGAATATTATGCCTGCAGAAAGCAATAAAAAAACGCTGAGGAAGTAGAATTAGAGATAGTATTAGGGGCTACGTAGCTAAAAGTCAAGAAGATGAGTACTCCGGCGATGACGGTAGCGTTAACCTGAAGTCCTTGTCCTCCACTAGAAGTGACGCCTGTTTCCTCTACTTATTTGTCACCTCGCCACCGGCACAACCAAACTTTGTTTATCAGGATAAGAGCAAATCTAGGCGTGTAACTTGGTCTTATTTCCATAATGATAGAGAGAAACTTCTCAAGATAGAAAAACTCCCTCCAAATAGTAAGATATTCGTTACTTCATATTGGGAAATTCCGGTTGATCACCTATTTATAATAAGCATCTTACAATTTATGAATGACATCAAGAATTCAGTTGAAAGACCGGGAGGCTTTCTGCACTCCTTGGAAACGACAACTGATCTTCAAGATCGTTTTAAGAAAGCGATAGAACAAATCTTTAGTTCGTAATTAGCCTATAGTCCATGGTCGGAGATAGAAAACTATAAAATTGAGTTCGACCTACTGAAAATGAATTCTTTTTTAGGAGTGATATCGTTCCGGGGACCACTGGCCCCATTATCTACATGGGTTCATATACTTGGATTTGATAATATGCCTTAAGAAGGAGACTGCCTAATGCCCCCAAAACTGACGACAACAATTAGCAAAATCTCATCTTTATCTAATCCGACCAACGCTAGAATAATAGACGAATTTCATAGATATATGAAATATAATGGATCTTCGGAGCATCATCAAAATAATAATCTAAAGGTTGTTTTATCTTGGGCTAGGTTTTTAGGTCCTAATACGACATTTTATGACATCCAAAGTAAAGAACAGATTATTACATTCTTGAATACCAAAACTAAAACTCCTGAGGAGGATCCAGATAAGAAGTGGATAACAACATGAAATCATTATCTTCATAGAATGAAACTCTTCTTGAGATGGCTTTACAATCGACAGGATAAGGAACTAGAAGAGTCTCCGCAAACTGATTGGAAAACGCCGTCATTTGTTCAAATAAAGACAAAGAAGGCAAAACGCGAAAGCCCTTATACTCAGTCTGAAATTTGGGAACGTGATGAGATTCTTTTTATTGTAAAGTATGAGCCATATATACGCAATAAGGCTGATTACAACACAAGTTCCTTCTGATTTAGTAACAACTTTTGCCTGTTCGGTGATGTCCCCCTCTTATTAGATCTTTAATTGGAAAACCAAACATAGCTTGGACACCAAGGAATCCTCCAACTATTATAATTGCCACGAGTGCGGCCATTTTCTTGCCAGCCACAAAGTTAGTTAGTCGGTCCCTGTCATCCACCCATCGCAGCTATGGCTGAATCTGTGAGTGTCAGTTTCTTGTTAGTATGCATGTTCATTACGCTTATGTTGCTTTCTTGAATTACGAGAACTTTTCCAATATATTGAACATATTCTGATTCTTTCTAGTCTCTTGTAAAGTAGAAGTGTAACCATATTTGCGTCTCAGTGTCTTATGAATTATTCCTTCTTGTCATTTTCCAGCATTTTCTTTAAATCCATCTGTAGTATTTTGCCGTCTTCCAATAGCCCAAGCTTGACAGTCAATAGCCAATCGTTGCTTACGCTAAACTATCTTGTATTTGTTAGTTCAGTATATCACTAGTCCAATGCTTGAAAAATTGTTACCTTATCTTTATCAAAAAACAGAACATTCTGGAGGATATATGGTTAACCAAATGTCCTAGGTGGACCTCTCCATAGAGGTTTTACCTGTTTGTTTTTCTTCATAGAATAGATGATTCCCAGATACACATTTCCATGTATTAGTGTTCTCCGAGGTAGTAAGGAATTGGTTATTTGTGGTCATATGTCTAGGGCATTGTGCCATAATAACTATTAAAGGGCAT
>JAICVW010000634.1 GCA_025935105.1 Nitrososphaeraceae archaeon | reverse complement strand
TTGTTTTGTTTTGGATCATTGCGGGTACCGTCACTCAACTGGCATACCTACATAGGATGAGTGACTGCGTGACTACATTACAGTAATGATAAAAGTGACATCAGGATTTATTCAGACAACCACACCATCCTCTACCATCAGAAAGAAATCTCGATCATGGCATCGGAAAATCACGTTGTTGTAAATTATAACATAAAGTAATTAATAAAAATTCTCAAAGTTTACCCGACTGATGAAATATCAATGAAGTCCTATGTAGCAAAAAACCAGGACTAACCATTTAGATCTTGATAATTATTATATAAATATAAATATAGATATTTCAAGTGCATAGATGAATGAGTTAGAGATAGAAACACAGCTTTCAGGCTTGATCTTGTCGAGCCGACAGGCATAAATATATAAATAAACGAATCAAATATTTACTGATTCTACAATATCAACAAAGATTATTCCGTCTTCATTTTCCATTACATCATAGAGGATCAATTCTCCAGAGTTCTTCCATCCTTGGCTCTGATTCATCTATTTGTTAGGAATCCTTTCCAACTTGCCACTAAAAATATTATACTCAAAACAATGCATATAGCATACTATTCGATTATCACTGGGTTTTAACTTGCCTTTGGATAAAAGTGCCGCTCGGTGAGGACAGGAATTTATACATGCAAACATCTTGTAATTTATTTTTCCTACCAGAATGTCAACACTAGGTCCTATTGTAAAAGATTTCATAGTATTATTATCTATGTCTTTACCTTTACATACCTTGTATAACAAATAATAATCACGGTATTGTATTTGGTTCTATATATGAATAATTAGTAATAAACTGGAATACTGTGCACTATAGCGAATCTGCCTTTAGCGCAAGAGGGAAAACAATTTCTTCCTCTTCTGAGAAATGCTTTATCGAATCCTCAACAAACTTTTCAATCTTTCTGGCTGACTCTTCTTGGGAAAAGTTTTTGAGTTGAGAAATGGTTTTGTCAAGGAATTCTATAATCTGTCCACTGCATCTTTCAGTTTTCAAATTGGATAACGGGGTACCACAAAATCCACCTGCTGAGATTGCTCTAAAAACGTATAGTGTTAAAATTGAAAATAATGCGGTCTATGTCTTGATATAACAATAACAATGACAATAACAATACCCTTATCGGGAAGTTTCTGTCGAGGTTTTAACAAATATGACACTTCGCTGATATTAACAGGCCTGACAACGTATAAAATCGTAAATGAATGCTTGTTTTGTATCGTCAATGAGATTCTCAATTGCTTGCAAGTCTTTTTCCCTATTTTTGTCCTCTATCTTGATTCCCAATGAATTCAGTTCATTTATCCACCATGCATATTTTTCAGGATATTCGTCTTTAGTTACCATGTCTTTTTTACGCTTACATGTCATTTAAGACATTCAGTTTATCATAATAATGTGATACATTTGTAAATATTTCTTTCTCGTAGAAGTAAGAGTCCACCATTGCTATGTTAAAGCGGGAAAATACCCAGGCCCGTTTCGTATCCTTATCAGGATAGCACACACGCCAGTCCATCCACCTTTGTCTGGAGTATCAAGATAATTCCAACCTGAACAACCTAGCAGAAGTTCACCAATCTTGTTATAATATACATAACATAATAATCAATATGTCTATTCTGGATTTACTACTGTTAATGGAATCTGTGCTTGAGTAAACCTTCAAGATTAGTTGCTAATACTCTTGCTATTGTATCCACTGATTCGATAGTCCATCCTGCAATGTGAGGTGTAAGTATAAAGTTGGGAAGTTTTAGTAATTTGTTGTCAGGATCAAGTGATGGTGATGGTGATATAGATAGTGTCTTCTCCTCATCCCAGAATACATTAAATGCAGCTCCAGATATTTTGTTAGTAGATAATGCAACGATATACAGATTATTAATAATTCTCATTACGATATCGCCATGAGTATTCTAATTTGTAATTTTGAGATGCGATCTTAGCAGCAAGGCCCTTTAACTTTAGCTATAGAGTTATCGCTAACGTGGAATTAACTATTGTAGTACGCATCTGCAACGACAGTGCAACGTAACTTCCACCTAATTTCATCTATCTAGAAGAATAGTCCTCAGATGACATATAATCATGGTGATTAAGTATGAATCAACATAACCAAAACGAATCAAAAGGTCCGAGAAAGGGGACAACAGGCGGCAGGTTTACACGATGGATAGTGGTTTCTATACTGACTGTAGTAGCTAATACTCTTAACTTTATTATTTTCAGAAGCGTTATCTACCAAGTTCTTTAACGTCTAACTAATAGTTCGTTATAGGAAGCTCAATCAACCATATCG
>JAICVW010000245.1 GCA_025935105.1 Nitrososphaeraceae archaeon | reverse complement strand
CTTTCTTTAGCTGGATACTTTTATTCTTACTACTATTACTCCTATTAGCATCAACGTCACTCCCATTTATTACATGACTTGCGTCTATGAGGATATCATACCTAGTTCTTGTATTTCCATCATCAATTGAAACATCACAGAATTCTTTCAAGTCAGACTTTGTAGAGGCTATGTATTCTTCTAAAGGCTCACCAATTTCATCTACTGACTGTACTAAGGCATGTATTGCTTCTTCTTTGCTTCTTTTATTCATAGCAATTGTCATCCCTGTGGTAATAGAGTTTCTTTCAAACATTTCAGTCCATCTGTCAAGAACATTTCTTGACCTCAACAGAAGCAAAGTCAATGGTACTAATACTACAATTAAAACCAGCAATAGAATGATATCTACAATTTTATCAACTTCTTCACCTGATATAGGAAAATAATCTAGTGCCCCAAATATATTTAAGATTGAAAGAACCACTATCGCGCCAATCAATCCTATAATAATGTACAGGTTTTTTTGTGCTAAGTGAATTAATCTGGTGGATTCATAGCCAAATCTACTGGTCAAAATTGTTGACGATGACAAGCCATAGTCACTAGATTTATCGCTCAAATGTCATCACGACCCAAAGAGAAGGTATGGAATTGCCAGTATATATAATGACATGTAACTTAGTTATAACCAGTTAGAACTCAGTTATTATACTATTATTATAGTCCTACTTCCAATTTGACCTTAATATGATGACTAAATTGATAGTGACCTTATGCGGTGTGACTGCATTAGCAACGTTGTTAGGACTTGCATATTTTCTTATGTCATCTTTCCATTTTGAATTAGTTAATCCAGTAGGAAAGGCCAATGCACAAGAAACCCCTGCAGAAAGAGCACATGAGGAGGAAAATCAAACTAATAATGTGCAAAACGGATTTTCTCCAATTAATCCTCAAGTAAACGAACACGTGCCAAAACAACCAGCAAATATAGTTAATGTCAGTTTACTGCCACAAAATCTAATAAAAACAGGATCTCCGTTGTTAGGAAGTGCATCTGCTCCAGTTACAATTGTCGAATTTGGTGACTTTCAATGCGAATTCTGTGATAGATTTGCTAAGGTGACTGAACCAGATATTAATACAACCTATATTCAGACAGGCAAGGCTAATATGATATTTAAGAACTTTGTAACTCATGGTCCTGACTCTGTCACAGCGGCTATTGGAAGCCTCTGTGCTAACGATCAAGGTAAGTTTTGGAATTTTTATGAGATATTGTACAAAAATCAAGGAGCAGAAAACTCTGGTTGGGCTAATGCAAACAATCTAAAAAAGTTTGCTTCATTAATACCAAGTATAAATACACAAGAGCTTAATTCTTGTCTTGATAACAATAAACACAAGCCACAGGTAGATAGTGATTACACATTAGCAATATCTTCAGGATTTCAGGGAACACCTACTTTTGTAATAGAGAAGAAGGATGGTTCAGACAAAGAAACATTGCTTGGAGCATATCCTTTTCCTTCATTTCAGGCTATAATTGATAAAAAACTTGGAGCATAAGAAAGATAAATATGAGAAGAGCAAGGGAGACGCATTCGATGTCTAATATTAGCACAAAGCAGCAATCGAGAGTAACAAACTTGAAGGTTACAATACCTCTTGCATTTAAGATGGTATTTCGTAACCACCTTTACATTGCAATAGCTGCTGGAGTGTTTGTTACTTTCTGGATTCTATTTAATGTCTTTGATCAGCTTCTGTTTTTCTCACCTGTACTTACATTTTATCTACCTGACGATGCAGTAACAGGATTCATTATAACGAATATAACTTCAGCATTGATGGGAATACTGATTGCAATGAATGTATACGTGGTTAAAAATACAAAGATAAGATTAGATAAATCATTATTCTCAGGCTCAATCTTAGGTATTGCTTCTAGTGCTTGCGCTAGCTGTTCTTCAATAGGATTTCTTCTTATTTCGACATTCGGAGGATTTGGTATATTTGCAACAGATTTTTTAACAAATTATCAAACTCCATTAAGGTTAGTATCAATAGCTATACTTCTGTGGGCTTTGTATTCTATTCATAATAAAATTACAAGGCCTTGTATTTTCAATAACACATCCAAAAACTTCTGAATGATTCAGAATGTATACAGATTTATCAATAATTAAACTTTAAATCTCAGGTTCATATCTTCAGCCTACCAATTATTTAAGTGCACATATATCTCCTGCAATCTAGTAGATGGATAGATAGATGTTACTTATTATATTCCCTAACGTAGTGGTGGAATTATCCAGTGCAGCCAATCTGGAGTATGTATATCAACAGAGTAAATTATCAAAGGTGTTGCTGTTATTGTTAACAGTATTGCTGCAATTAATCTTAGTTTCCTGAGTGGGATCCTAGTAAGGAATCGTTTAGAGTTAATTGCTAGCACCACATATGTCGAAATAGAGATAAAGGCCCCTATCAATGCACCACTGACATCTATGAAAGTTAGTGCAGCCAAAACGGTTGCGTTTTCTACAGACTCCAAGCTTACTATCGTGATATATCCATATTTGTATGCTTTTTCATCAAGTTCTTTTGCTTCATCGTTCTCCTTTTCGAATACTTCTTTGAACATAGTGGTTGCAAAGAAATATAGAGTGATTGCTAATGCAAATTCAAGCCATCTAGTTGGGATTAATGCATGTGAGTAAAATAGTAAGAAAAATAGAATAATTGCAAACGAAATCCCAGCTAACGTTATCCTAAGTGTGGGTTTTAGTCCAATCGTTTTTGCAGTCTGTGCACCAACGATAAATTGTTCTCCACCTTCAATAAAAAAGAATTTCAATGAGGCAGCAAATACGACTAGTTCCAAATGGCTACACCAGGCTACAGTATCAACAAGTTCTATAGGATGTTAAATGTTGTGATCTGGTCTGAGTATAACTTTGATTCCATACTCACAAATAATCAGCATTTGACCATCAATTTTTCTTCTCGAATTTACTCTTGAGGAGGAATGCTACTACTGATGTTCCAACAAAAGTAGCAGTGAAGTAGAGCCACAGATTACTGAATACGCCAGAAACTAGGGCTGGAGCCAATGAACGTGCTGGATTCATTGATGCACCAGAAATGAAGGCCAAAAAGAAAATATCCAAGCCAACAATTCCACCAATAGCTATCCCACTAAAACCTTTCAAGCCTTTAGTATGAACAACAACTAGAATCACTGCCATTAGAAGGGCTGATGCTAGTACTTCAATCCCAAAAATGACTGGTATTGGATAACTATAATTTGGCGCATTTGCACCCAGATTAGCATTAGAACCTATCAGAAATTTTACAAACAGGCTTCCTAACAAGGTACCAGTGATTTCTGCGGTTATATAGTATAGCAGTTGAATCTTTGTGATATGTTTTGTAATCAAGAATCCAAGAGTTACTGCAGGATTAAAGTGTGCCATTGAAATCTTCCCAAAGACATAGACGCCAATGGCTATCTCCACAAATGGAGCAAAGGCAACAAAGGGACTTCCTAACGCACAGGACGGCATATTTTAACTATTATTCAGTTATGAATAAACTATATGGTCAATGGAATCATAAACCGCAAAGTATAAAAAAATAGAATGGTGTAAGGTTAATAAGACTTATTTCTTTCCTGAACCAGCTGTTGGACCCATTGCGCTTGCAGTTGAATTCTTTGTCATGTTAGCAGCTCCACCTGTCATGTTTTTTGCGCCGCTCGTAATATTTCCCTGTGCATTTGCCGCTTTGGAATCAAACAAAGCAATTGATACCACAGCTGTCAAGAGTATTGCAGCTACAATCAGAAACGCTGTTTGATTGTTCATCAATTTGGTATTCAAACAACTCTATAAATTAATTTACTATAGTAATGCAGTAGCAATAGTGGTATCCTAAGAATGTGCTCAGAGAGATAGCCTTCATAATACGGACCAATTAATGCCTTGCAAGAGTCATAGATTGCCAAGATCATTTTTCATACTTGAAATACCTTTTGGCACCGAACCGAATCACGAGATCGTGCCCTGAACAACCAACGCCTACATTGTAAAAGATAAAACATATTACGAAAGGTTTGAAGAAAGAGTTTGTAATTCTGGTTTATCTATATTATAGCTATAGACCCTATTTAGCGCTCAATCATCAATATGCGATACGCCTATTAATTCCGCGGTGAATATTTCATTCGACAAGTTTGACCCGTCTCATCCCAGGGGAACCTCGTATATCCATGCCTTGGAGCATTTTATCACGTCCTCATGATCAATCGATTAGCATGTTTAATGGTTGTCATGTTCGCACTGCATCTTCAAAGCGTAATCTGACGGGTTCAAAGCACAAAGAAGAAAGAAGAACGAGGTGGTTAACTGATGGTCTCTACTATTGGACTGAAGATTGGCCTCACATCTGTTCTGTTGCTCCAATTTTAGGCGCTGAATTTGATAAAGATGCTGTAGGAGAATATAGCGGAAAACAGAATATAAAGTAGGCATTATAGCATGGAAGAAAAGACTTTATCAAATTGTTTCTTAAATTAATTTGTATTTCCATTTTACGGGAGATTCACATTCTGCTAGTGAATTGTTGGGATCTCCATACGTTTAGCAATGTAGTGGAGTGGCATGATTATTCATAGATATTTGTTGTTACTTACCGTTATTGAATTCAATATTAATCGCCAAGAATGATCAAGCTTAGCGAAGAAGACTTGAAATTCAAAAACTCCGCGGAATATCCAGACGCAGAAAATCTTGTACTCGCTGCCATTGCTTTGGAGACTACCGAACACGTCAGAACGAAATATGGACAATATACCACGTATAATCAACAAAGTACAATTGGCATACTTATGTCTATTTTGGGATGGAATGGAGAACCAAAAACAAGCCGGATGGCTGAAATCGATTGGCGGAATAGCCATGTAAAGATGTCACGGTTCAAGCAAAGATTGACCAATATGATACCTGCGTATGTATTTGAGGGCATTATAATGTTAGATAGAGAGCAAAAGCGCACCAGCGTAGAAATTGCGGAATGGTTAAGAAAAATGGCAGACTTAAAACTTTGATTTTGAGGTCATGACACTTTCATTCATGTAGAAACACCAATAAACGCAGAAAAGAGTCACCGTAATAATTCTGCTACAAACACAAACATAAAGTGCCCAGATAATAATACCATAGTCAATACTCATTTCAATACCAATATTGACAACAAAACCAACAAAATTGTAATACTTACATTTGGAGATACAAGAAAGAAG
>JAICVW010000019.1 GCA_025935105.1 Nitrososphaeraceae archaeon | reverse complement strand
TGTATCCACCGCCTATAATAGTAAGAGTATGAGGTTGTTTTTTAAGACGTAATGCTTCATCGCTAGTGATGTAACCACTGTCTTTCAGACCTTGTATGTTTGGGATTCTAGGTCTGGTACCAGCTGCAATAAGTATCTTATCAGCTGTTATAGTATTTTGTCGGTCCTTTTCACTATCTCCCTTGTTGCTTACCAAAAGAGTCTTTGATCCAACGAATTTGCACTCTTTAGAAAAGAGTTTAGGATTATCAACTCCTTGAAATGCATTCCTAATATCATAAGAATGAGAATCAATTATGCTATTAACTCGTTCAACTATCTTTTGGAAGTCAACGGAATATTTTTGAACATCTATTCCGAAAAGAGGAGCACTCTTAATGGTTTCTGCTACATCAGCACTGTGTAATAACAGTTTTGATGGTATACATCCTCTGTTAAGACAAGTTCCGCCCATTCTATCTTTTTCAACAACTGCAACTTTAAGCCCATGCTGATAAGCCGCATTGGCCACATCTAGCCCAGAACCGCTGCCTATTACTATTAAATCAAATTCTTGTAATTTAGGCAATTCTTTTAAGGAATGCACGAAAATATGAAAGATTGGGACGCCTATTTTCAGTTTACTAATGCTTGTTATTTATTTGGTTCCCTCACTATGGCAAAGCCAATTCCTGTATGGGAATAATGCCACATACTTAGGTTTTGTTTGCGTTTGCTTCTTGTGAGTCATATGGAGTCATGTATAAGTGACTTTCAGACCGCGTAGGCGCTAGGTAGACATTACCAAGCTGAAGGACTGTCTGATTCATCGTAATATAAGTATGAAGGGTATTTGTATTTATTCTAACAGATGGCCTTATACAAGTAACGATATTTCACGGAAACATAAGCTGGCGTCATAATCTTAAATGAATAAAGTTGGGAGCGACAAAGGAAACGCTATGCCAAAAATGGTAGAGGCACAGACGACAGAGATCAATCACTCCAGAATATGCAATTATAACAAGAATTGAAACAATCGTACTTGACTTCAATGAAACCAGATAATTGAGGACAGTTAAGCCCCAATACCATGGATAAGGAGGCTCAATAAAAGTCAAGTGTTATTAAAAAGACCACTATTACTTCCACCTTCCAAATCTCTTATCCAAGTATTCTGTTACTGCAGTTTTCTGTTATTCTATCTGTCTATAGAATCTGTTGGTACACACATCTGATTTTATGTGCTAGTTTGTCGTTCACCCATTAGGATTTAGATATGGAGCCTTTTTAGGTAAGTGGAAGGATTATAGTTAGCCAATATTTCTGTTCTTTTATATAATCCAGTAGTCCATGACTTTGGAATGCTAGAAAGCCTTACGAACAGATCCGTACCAAATTTCTCGGTGACCATGTAACAGCGAATATGAAGCAGCTAGAAAATTTCCTCAAATGGTAAAAGAAATCCTACTGAAAGAAACTCTACAATATGTTCAATCGAATGATCTATCTAGAAATATGAATAATCTAAAATTCTAATTAATCATGAGATAGAGGAGACTCTTGTAAAAATAAAGAGATTGTTTCTTTAAAAGAATTTTTATAAAAAGACGAGCCAAGTAATAACAATAGAATAGAATATCTGTTATTGTTCACCAGGGCGCAGCAGCGATTTAATCTCTGATCTGATCAGGTTTATCGCAAGTATGGATAAAATCAATTAGGAAAGAAATTAATTTTATTAAATGATGGCATTTTCTTTCTTTTCTAAAATTTGATTAGTCTTTGATTCACCGTCTCTAATTGAGGTCTTTAATGTATCGACTGAAAAATCAGTATTTTCATAGAAACGTGGAAATGGTTCATCTCTGATTATGTGAAATATTTTCCTTATTTCTGCACCGCGTTGATATTTCATTTTCTTGTAAGTTTGTCGAATCTTTTCAAGTTGCTTACTGTCTATCTTAGATGGGTCAATGTTCTCGTCGATTATATGATATAGTTCTTCAATATATTTTAGATATCGTGTTATTACTTTAGACATCTTTATGCCGTGTTGGGATTTATCGGAGAACATAATGTCTCTAGTTCTATGGTAGACTTCTGACAAGTTATTTGGTAGCTTTTCAATTTTCCTAGGATAGTTTTCAACAAAGAAAAGTCTTTTGTCAATTACGGGTGATGCATCTATCACTTCTGCGAAGGGTGTGTTATTTAGCAGCCCGCCATCCCAAGCAAACACGCCTGGTTCTACTTCTACCCAAGGGAAATTATAAGATGGATAACCTGATGTGGCCAAAATGTGTTTGGGTGTTATTTGCTCTTTAGCACTATCAAAAGTTAGTGGTGCGGATGTTAGGATATTGACAGCAGTAATTATTAGACGTGCGTACGGATTACCATTGGGCTGAAGCCTATTATAATCAATATATTTTTCTAAGGTTTTTGCTAAAGGTGAATTGTCATAGAGGTATGTCCATTTTAATGGGCTAAAGTATTGCGGATCCTTGAAGGCATAGTCAGGTCTCCATCTAGGAATAAAAAACTTGTCATTGCCGTAAAGTACAGAAGATAGTGTGCTCAATAATGAATCGGCTTCGCTTGTAGTTAGTAAATTACTTTCTACAGGTCCAACAAAGCTCGTTCTAGATTTGTCAATTAATCGCTCAATTACAGGATTAGTCAGATTTACTGAATTCTCGGCTAGTTCTAGCCAAAACTCTTCTAGTATACGTTCCGGATGTTCATTATCTTTGCTACCAGCTATTATAGCAGCATTTATGCCACCAATTGATGTACCAGCTACAATATCTATTTTTATATTCTTTTTTATTAGAGCTTTAAACACTCCACACGCAAAAGCACCTAAAGAGCCTCCACCTTGAAGCACTAAAACATTCTCGATTTTATTATTAGAAGACACGATTACACCTCATCTCATAGCTACTTAAATCTTCTTTATTTTAGATATTTAATTTAGTTTGTTTATTCGCTATCGTTTGATGCTATCTAGAGCACTATTCTCTTCGATTGCGAGTGATAATCATTTTTCCAAACTAGCTTTTACCTGCGTATCTAACAAAGCTGAGTCGATGCAAATGCATAGCATTATTTAATTGATTTAGACAGTCAGAGTCAAAGTGAAAGAAGAAATGGTCTAACTGTTCTGCAAGTTATTGCATCCATTCTCTTTCTTCCAAATATTCAATTAACTTCATCATTTGTTCTACTCTTGCAATTCCACCTATTTGATTCTGACAGACCTCAAAATGTCTGAGCAAACTTTCGTTTTCATGTTCTGATAAACTATTTTTACCTTCAATTAGGTCGAAGAACTTATCTTCTTTTCCTGTATGGTCATTGAGAAATACTGAATAGGACTTTAGGAACCTAGCTAGCGGTTCCAAAGATCCTTTTTCGTTACTATCCCTCCATGCTTTTAAATTGCGTAAAAGCATCCTAGCGATTCTTCTTCCTAGTTCGTGTTCTATAAGGAACTTGCGAATATCTTCTGAAAAGCTATCTTTCTCTTTGGTCTCTGGAAAGTATGCTTGTTCCTCTTTTCCATGATGAAACCTGTCAACAAATTCTTCAATAACTACAGAAATAATCTGGAGATCTTCAAATGGAATATACTCGTTAGCATACAGCTTTTCAGAACATCTTTTCGCTATATTTCTAACTCTTCTGAGAGTAATATGATCCTGTTTAAGATTTTGTGTTGCATTCAATAGATCTTTGTAGTTGCGTTTTTTATAAATTGTTATTGTTTTCTTTATTTATTACGTTATAGGCATGTATTTATTGGTGTCTAATGCATCGACACACGTATACAAATTAGATGTGGATAAAATTAGTTGCATGGATCCATACTTGATTTCCGTAGTGATACCGCTAATATCTTATGCAATGACCTCAAATGGTCTTTTTAATATTTCACAGCTGCCAAGAATGAGAAGTTATATGCACAAATAAGCAATGGAGCAGATATGCGCCAGAATAGTGCAAGCCAGAATTAGGCTTGAAAATGCAAAGAAAAAAAGATAAGGCCAGTTTAGTAGGTGTCCTAACAATAACAGATTTAGCCAAGTTACTTTCGTCTAAAAGAAGGACTGGTCTGACATTATTTGTAAGATCTCTTCTGAGAGGATAAAAGAAGGTAGTATAAATAATATGAAATCAGAAGCAAAGAACATAGAGAACGATAAGAATACTTATTCCAATAGATGGTTCAGATTACTCGCGAAGGGCCGCCAAATATACAATTAGGATTGCGAAGGATGAGAACGCAAAGCTCTTTTGTATTCATTGTTTAGTGGGTATACCATATGGATATATCAACCCCGCATCCTCAACAGATCAGTACTACAGAGATATAAAAGATAAGGTTGAGTCTTGGTTTGATGAGGTACGGCGTATTGCAAAGGCTGAAGGTGTTACAGATCTAAAAACAGAATGTTTTATGGATCCTCACTCAGTCATTAATTCTATTCTAGACTATGCTGCCAGTAGAGGATTAGATTTAATCATAATAGGAACAAAAGGGAGAACCGGATTGAAAAGATTCCTAATGGGAAGTGTGGCTAATGGGGTAGTACAACATGCACATTGTCCTGTTTTGCTTGTCAAATAGAGGGCTAATTAAATCCGTCCATCACAACACGAGTGCATAAATCCAGACATACGAGTGCATAAAGCTTTTTCAGAAATAAGTAAACAGGAGACTTGCAACTAGTAGCTTCAGTTCCAGCCCCAAGTCGCTTCAAGAAGCTGTCAGGCTTGCCTGCAACAGAAAAATTGATTTATCTAAATTGATTGGTAATTGCTATTCTCTTGCTGATATAGAGGAAGCGATCTTAAACACGGAGAAATGCCTTGAATTGCGAGCAGTGATAAACAAGTTATAGATCACTACAAAACCCACCAGATCGTTTAATATCTAATAATTGAATAAAGGTACTATTGAGGTAGTTGGATTTCTCTTATACTGAAATCTTTGATATCTACATCAGTAGTTTTATCCCACCTAAAAGTAGCGATGGGCCCTCCCCACGTTATTATTTGATCTGCCTTGCCTCCACAAACTTGACCTTTATCTCCAAATCCACCAGCATCTGTGAACTCATTTACCTTTATCCAGTTTCCATTATTATTTGGATCTAACCAAATTTCTTCTTTCGCGGCGGTTATGCCATTTTGTTCTACATTATACATAGTAGCTTTATATCCAACCCATTTTCCTTGGATCGGAACTGTAGCTGACTTGTGAGGAGTGAAAACATAATGTACGTGCCACTGCTCTTTTTCAAACCTGGTAGTCCCGGCAAAATCCAATTCTTCTTTTATTGAAGTCCCCTCGCACGGGATGTCGCTTGAATGATGTCCTCCTCTTGCATACCAGGTGAAACCGTCACTTGAATCCCCTTGATTGAACTTGACATAGCCAGTCATTTCTACATTCTTCCAGTCATTCGGAGATTGCATGTATCCTTTAGCTGCCAACTGCTGCTGATTGAGAGTAGATATTAGATTATGATGATAACCTGAAGAAGTAAATACATCTAATCGTACTGCACTATTAGTTACTTTCCAGCTACCATCAGGATTTTTTGCCAGTATTGTTTGGGGATCTGTTCTATTATCGTGGTTTGGATCATTCATGTTCATGAACCACTGCTCACCACCAGGCTTTGTTGGGTAGATTTCCTTTATTCCAAATTGGTCTACTATACCCGGCGATACATTTGTGACCATATTAATTGTAGGTAGCTGTGTAGCAGACGATGGAGGTATAGGTGTAGACGCAGCTGCTTGTGCATTAACTGTTACGTACACAGTAGCAATAGTACTGTTTACCCCCAGACGATCCGTAGATCTATAAGTGAAAATATCGTTGCCTATGAATCCTTGGTCTGACTTGTAGATTATCGAATTTAGAGTTTTACCCTTAGTAAGCATACCATTGATGGGCAGGTCAACAACACTGAACTTTAGCCTGTCATCCTTGATTGGGTCTGTACCATTAAGCATAATCGTTACGTTAGAATTGGAAGTTGTTTGAACTTTTAGATCCTTTGCAGTAGGTGGAGGAGGTGGTGGTGCATTAACTGTTATAAACACGGTAGCAGTGCTGCTGACTTGTCCTCGACCATCCGTCACTCTGTATGTAAAGCGATCATGACCTACAAAGCCGTGATTTGGAGTATAAACAACAGTATTGAAAGACTTGTCGTCAGATAAATTCCCATTGAAAGGCAGATTTACCACGCTGAACTTTGGGATATCATTTGGAATTGGATCTGTGCCTGTTAAGACAATGGTTTTGTTAATGTTTGAAGTGGCTTGGATCCTTAGATTTTTAGCTATAGGGTCAAAAGTGATAGATCTGTTTGGAATGAGTGCAGAGACGCTCTGGGTATGGCTCAGGTAGAAGATGTCTACGCTAACCATAGATAACAATAACGAAAGTGTGGTCGTTAAGAACAAAGATGTCACTCCCTTGCAGTACTTTTTTGTTCTTATTGATGTGTACATATCCATGATTACTTTCTCTAAATGGACTGAAAGGTGGGCCATGTATTTACATGGATTTATAATTTGTACTAAAATTCATTACCATGAGTTTTGATTAATACTATGTATACAATTATCGAGTCTCATTATATATTAGCGTAAATGTGTTATACCATATTTTGATTCTGCCTTATCCAATCGCTAGCATACCACTTTTGGAATCACGCTATCACAAGCTGAGTTAATTTTTGAAACTTTAAATGTTTACTGTTTAAATCTTTTGTCCTGTAACTAATTCTTCATTTAATACTTGGAGATCTAACAGTTTTAGGAGTAGCTGTGTTCCTTTCTCAATTGACGTAAGAATCAAGCTCTATGGATAATCATTTTTGCTTCCATAATATTTATTATATCGAGAATTCATTCTTCGTATTAAAGGCATATTCAAATTTTGTTTAAATGATAACCGAAAATTCAAGGGTAGAAGGTGTGGTTGGATTGAAAGATATACTAAAGGGTGGCAGGCCCACAGAAATCTAGAATATGAAATGAGCTATTTAGAAAGTAGGCAGGATGGATGGACTACAAAACATGTTAGGGACATAATATTTAGAGAATGTAAAGTAAGATACCATTATACGCACATCTATAGAGTATTTCAAAAATGGGGCTTCAAACAGAAGGTACCAAGAAAAGTACAAGTCAATACCGCATCAGATAAAGAAAAAGCAGATTTCAAAAAATAGCCAAGAGGATATTGACACTTTAGCAGAAGAAAAGGGATTTACAGTAGTATCACTAGATGAATCATTCTTTTTCTATGACTCTCTTATCAGAAGGGTATGAATACATAAGGATAATAGTACAAGTTTACAAGTACGTTTATCCAGGATTTAGTATCGAACTAAATCCTTTAGTTTGAGAGAATAGGATTTACTACGGTCACTCTTGTAACTTAAGTATGTTAGAAGATAAATTTAATTTGGATTATTACAAGAAGTACCGTTAATTGCATTGCCTTGTATGTCTTTACGAGGTTGCCGACACATTAAAGCCCAAATCAAAGAAAGGGGCAACAGTAATAATGATACCAAAGCAGAACAGGCCAAAAATTTTTCTACCAACACTACAAAAATGTCAGAAGTAGTGTGGATAAAAAGATTCTTGCTTGTATGGCTCAAGAGTTTCAAACGAGTCCAGACACGATATGATAGAGTAGCATCTACCTGTCTATGATTTATTCAACTTGGTTGTATAATAATATTAATGAGGCTTTTCAGATGAGTTCTTTAACATATTTAGAAGCTTATGTAAATTGTAGAGGGAAGTCAAACTAAATCCAAAGAAGTTATTATACTACACATAATTCTGTCCTTGAACCTGTCGATGCCGACTAATTCTGTTATAAATCCTTAAATAATACTATATACAGACTTAATAATACTCATGTCAGGTCTGGTAGGCTGCTATTTATAATGGCAGGAGATATCAGGACATTCATAGCTGTATCAATTCCAACGATGCTTTTCTTTGGAATGCGTCATGCTGTTGATGTTGACCACATCACTGCAATAGATAATCTTGTAAGGATGCACAACGCAAGAAAAAGAGCCCGATGGGTTGGTACTGGTTTCAGTATTGGACACATGACATCAGTACTAGGAGAAATGCTTCTAATAGTATATACTATAGGCAGTGCAACTAATGGGAAAGTAGACCAGCTTTCTTTTTGGGGAGGAGTTATAGGAGCAATTGCATTAGCAACAATTGGAGCGATCAACATTTATTCAATGAAAAGATGGGGTAAAACAGGTTCTGCTATCCTTGCCAGTAAAATTGTATCTCGAACTCACATAATGGGACCTTTTGGTTCTGCTCTAATTACTGGCCTTGTATTTGGATTAGGGTTTGATACGGCTACTCAAATATCTGCATTAACACTAACAGTTGCTGCATCTGCAACGCTTGGAGTACAGGTAGCGCTAATTCTTGCTGGATTTTTCGCCCTGGGTATGATCCCAATTGACACCTTAGATAGCGTTGTTCTTCGTTCAGCATTTTCAAGGATATTTAATACTAAGGGGTTTACATATATGGCATATGCATTAAGTGGACTTGCGTTAGCTATCGCTGCTATGGAATCATACTCTGTAATTAGCAATTCAAATATCTTGCCGCCATTTACAGGTCCAGTTTTAGCAGTGATGATTATTTCAATAGCCTTTGGATATAGTCTTGCTACACGAAATAGGAAAGCTAAGATTATTAGTAGTAACACTTCGATGGACTCCAAACTTAAAGAAATAGATTAGAATAATAATAGCTTATCTTAATCGAATACGCTTCATTAAAATGATTGAACCCAACGCTTTTAGATATACCTAGTCCGATGTAGTAAGACACATATGATTATTTTTGGTTGGGTGATATGTATATTGTTATTTGCTGCATAAACTGTATATCTGAGACACAAATAAAAGGGCAATAGATATTAGAAGAATGGAAATAATTGTTTTTTGGCTAACCCCGTAAACAATTAGCAACATTGATCAATAACTCCATATTCACTACCTTCCTTGTGGAAGCTCTTTTTGTGTCCTTCGGGAAAAGAGGCATACCATACGATAAATTATCCGCTTGTTTCGTTTCCAATGTACAGTAGTGGTTCATTATCATGTGGATTCTTGAAATATCCATGACCACGTCCATCACAAATAGTCGATGTATTACTCCCTGCTGCTATTAAGGCATTCCGTACCTGTAATGGAGATGTACCGGGATGCAAAGACTGATAGAGTGCAGCAGCCCCAGTTACGAAAGGGGCGGACATGCTTGTTCCACTTAGTGTAGCATAGGCACTACCCATGTACGTAGTATAAATGTCTACACCTGGAGCAGCAAGTATCACCTTACTGCCAAAATTACTGAAACTCGCCAATGAATCATCTGGACCGTATTGTGTGGGTGGCCCGATCCCTCCACACTTCCCGTCGCTGTCTGCGATCGCTGCTACTGAGATGACATTTGGATTATTAGCTGGAGTCCATGACGACATATCCTCGCCAGAATTTCCAGCTGCAACGACATATGTAACACCTGCAGAGACTGAATTATTAATTGCCAAATTAAGAGCCGAAGATGTACATTTACAACCAAAACTGAGATTAGCTGCATCTATCTGTTTAGCATTTTGAGTAACATAGTCTATTCCTTGTATAATGGTTGAAATGCTACCTGTTCCTGTGCTGTCTAGTACTTTAATTACCCATAGTCTTGCTCCAGGTGCTACACCCACTATACCTACGGAATTATCTTCTGCAGCAGCAATTCCGGCTACTGCAGTACCGTGCCCATTGTCATCATTCGCTGAGGTGCCTGGAATAAAACTCACTTGTTTGTAGACGTTTAAATCAGGGTGGTTAAGATCGACACCAGTATCAATAATAGCTATCGCTGCATTTGTGCTGGTTTGTGAATGTGGTATGTCAACACTGCTCAATCCTCCCACTCTTGAGTATCCAGTAGATGGAATTTGTGAGAAAGCCTGCACTTTCACATCGGGTTCTACAAAATCCACTTCGGGGTTAGACAAGATTGAATTCAAAAGCAATTTGTTTGGAATTTTAATTGCAAATCCTTTGATGGCATTATTGTAGACAAAAGGCACAATTGCTCCTCTCACTATTGCATTATTGGCAACCAGTTGTGGATCTTTTATCGCATCTTTTAGGACTACTATATATTGATGAGGTATTACTTGCCCCAATACTTTTCTGAGTTTTGACTGTGCTAGATTCTTCTCTTGGTGTACGAGCTTTTGTGCTTTTCTAAGCTCACCTAAGCTATGATCAACACCCTTCAGTCCCATGCCGCTAACATTGGACGTTTCTTTTGCAATCTTAACCTTTGAAGTAGGACCCAAACCTTGGATCTTACCAAATGTTACATCTACAACACTATTTGAAATTATTGAATGTTTTGAGGCTTGTGCTTCAGTCAGAAAATTGAGTTCGATCTGACTATAATACAGTATGACCACTAATGATAACGCAAGTACATTTACTATTATGATAAAACTTTTCAATTGTTTAGAGTCGGTCGGTCTCTCGTAAATATGATATATTAGAGTGAACGTAAAATTGAGAGTAGATTTATTATATTTTAGGATCAGTAATGAAACTCATTGTATTGTTTTTTACGTTAATTCTAGAGAACGTTGATTCACACAAGCTATTAGGTAATCTGGATATTATGGAAAAGACTTGCAAACTAACATTAGCATTCTGGCACTAGCCCAATATATTCAGACTAAAAAAATATCATGATCAATATATCATTCCTAAATTTCTAATCATTAATATGTGTAAATTCATGGTACATATTCACCTTATGAAGAACTTAAACACAACAAAGAATTTAGTCGTGCTTATTGCGGCAGTTCTATTAGCTGTAGGCATAGGTACAACATCTTCTGAAAGTGCATCAGCCCAGATGAGTAACAACACCATGACTAACGGCAACGGCCAAAACCAGACCACCAACATGATGGGGCCTAACATCACAGCCTCAATTCCAATTGGCCCAACAATAGCGAAAGCAATTGCATCACAAATTCACGTAAGTTTAGCTAATGCTTCAATGATTGCAGAGAAAGCAGTAGGTGCTAACTCGCACGCTGCAGCAGTAAGACTTGGGGTCATTCGTGGATTCGTCGTATATATGGCGTTGGTTGTGGATAGCAACTATGCCTTCCATGGCGTGTTGGTTGATGCCGGAAACGGGAAAGTTTTAGCATCAACTCCAATCTCCCAGGCAGCAATGATGCGTATGGGAATGATGGGTCCTGGCATGGGAATGATGGGTCCTGGCATGGGAATGATGGGTCCTGGCATGATGCAGCACGGCATGATGGGTCCTGGCATGATGCAGCACGGCATGATGGGTCCTGGCATGATGCAGCACGGCATGATGGGTCCTGGCTGGTAAATGGTCTTTAAACCAGCTATACGCGTCAACTAACTAAAACCGTAGACAAGAATCGACTAATCTATCACTTTATTTTTTTTAAATCACGTTTGAATCGATTATGCGTGGTAAGGTAGTTTCAAAGCGTGGACTTGAGCAAGAGTAATCGGGGTTTCAGCTCCTTAGCTCGTTAGTATAGAAAATCGAGGAGTATACGAATTTAAATCCAGTATAGCATCGATGGGATCATTTGACCATTTGCAGAGTAGTAGAATCATAAACGCTAGCAGAAACTCTCAATCCAAATATTCCTTTAGGTCAGAAATAATTTAGCAGTAATTAAAGAATTTGCGGGTACCATTACGGAAGTAAATCAAGTACTTTGTTAACAAATATTCCATGCCATCACGATTAGAACGTAAATTGTAGATGCGCAATTTGATAGTTAACTTGGGAACAATCCATCTTTCCTGAGACAGGACAATGATATCTAAAATATTCACAGTTTCTAACAAAACGAGTTAGGGAGAAGATGGGTTAAAATCTTCTTATGTAATATAAAGTTAAAAGGTGAATTCAAAAAACTTTCGAACAATCAAGAAGCCCAAGAATTTAGCAATTGATCGCATTTTCCTCTATATCCCAGTTGCATCCAAAATTAAATTATTTGACGATAATTATCTGGTCAATAGGTAGTACGTAATACCTAGTTACACGCGTTGGATATGTTCTTGCAAAAGTAGTGGATGTGCTTCAATTTTACTTGTTTTTAATTTAGCTTTGTATTTCAAATTGCGTGGTTTTGTTCTCAATCGATAACCGCAGCATGGGCACCATAGTCCATCCCACTTTATAAACAGTTCACAGATTTGGCAACGCTTCTGTCCCGTGGAATACCTGCCCGATCCAACTGGTTTTTGAGCCTTATGACGGATACATATACCTTTACATGTCATGAGTATAATTACTCATTACTTAATTTTATACTTTTAGTAAACTTTTTAACAAATTCCTATGCACTGAATGTCTAAAGCATATATCGAGTCTAGGAATATTTTAGAATTTTTAGCATCAGGTATTATTCTTATCCAAGACATGGAGTGTTATAGTAGAAAATATTCTTATGAAGAATGGTCGAGTCTGTTACCCCTGAGAATATTAACTAGTAGGGGCATTGAATCGTTGTGTTAAATAGGAGAGGGGCCTAATTTTTACTGTTATGTAATTATAACTCATGATAGGCTGCAATTTCCATTTTACCCAGTTACTCCTATTGACCGGTTGTTTGCGATCACTGGTTACGTATCAAGTCAAACGTGTAAAGGCCCCTCATAGCACGCCAGAGATCTAATCTAAAATATAAACTTTAGATCAAATAGGAATAAACTAATGCAGCTTGGTTCAAATAACGTCCACAAATAATTCATAAATAAGCAAAAAGACTAAAGGGATTGTTTAACCAATAAACTACACTAACTTATGATATCTCTTTGCTTTTCTCTGCTTTGTCTGTATCAAGGCCGATCTGCATCAAAGGCAGCTTCGAGTATTTTGCTCCTTGCAGCTTTTGTTGATTCCAAGAACATCGTCGTATCCTTTGGAAGGCAGCGTCCTCCTATTCATTCCCTTGGTTCTAGAATGTTTACGTTCCACTTTGTATCTATAGCATCTCGTAATTCTGGAAAATTTAAGTTATTTGTCTGGCAATAAAGATAAAGTTCCTCTACAAAGGCTATTTGCAGGTATCTGTGTGCATTTTCAACTACCTTTGCGGTTTCGGCAATTTCTATTTGGGATACTGGATGCATAGGAATATCCAAACTGTTCTTAAAATTTATACTCGTGTCATTAGTTTTATACTTGTGCTTAGAATTGTATTTGTTGCTTTTATGGTCCGGATTCGCCAAGAGATTATTAGATTCATAGGCATCACGATTGGTAGTAGCACTAATATTAGTAATACTACCGCTGTAAAATTCCAAACCTGCGTCAAGACAGCAATCACATACTCCTCCAATTACGCAACTGATTTACTCCATGTTCTTTTTCTTCCAGGGCATACCATCTATGTGGTGTATGAACTACATGTAATCTGCGGTTCAACATATTAAATATTCTTCTAGATGTTCCTTTTGGAACTGTACTTTCTATTGAAACAAGGGCCCCACTTTTTGCCTCAGAGGAAATCCTGTTGATTAGAGACAATAGCCCATTTATTTCTGGCGTAAACATGTCGTTTGGCTTGTGAGCAGTAGCGTTTACACATACTATGTAAACGTCAAGCCTTAAAGTTTACGGCCTTTTTTACTGCCGCTAACTTTTCTGCAGGATCTATTGCTTGGGAGCATATATCATAACCATGAACATTAAAGCCTTTGCGAGTAACGTACTTTGCCACGGGTAAACCTATCTGACCTAAGCCTATTATCATAACTTTGCCAAAGTTAAAACCGTTGTTAGAGTCTATATTCAGCCCATTTGGAGTGGACTTGCTATTTGATGGGGAAGCAGCCGAGGATGTAGACAAAATGTTTTCGCAGAATTGTTCCTGATTGGCGTTATTTGTAGAAGCTGTCATCCTGTTTTAGACGAATCAATACTCGATACCTGAGATTAGTATCTACCTATCTGTATAGGATTTAATCTTGGCTGCATAATGATCAAAATGAGACTCTTCTGATGAGTTCCATTTATTTAATTGTTGTTCTCTGTATTTTCTACATGTCTCGATAAGATCATTATTTCTTCCATTTTCTAATAAAATAGTAACTTCATGCATTCTATCTTCTCCCCTGGATTGATTAGACTCCTATCTTCGGATAATATAATAATTTACGCAATATTGCCTGTAACTTAAGTACTAATATCAAGGTATATTTATGCCGAGTTTGTAGCATAGCAGAATAAATGTCACTCATAAACAATTTCCAATCTTATCATAAATAGTTCATTTGTGCTATTCATAGTTAACCTACAATGATTCGTGGTTTGCAGGCTGAATTTGAATTTGTGCTACAGGCTAATTTATGCCTGTATAGTCTTATATGGGGTTTTATTCCACTGTTCACAATAATAAAAAATAGCCAAGACTGTCCTCAGCACTCATCGTTATGATGGCAATAGTTACCGCAGGTCAGGTCACAACAGCTAATTTTGGATCTATTTATATCTCATAACAACAATCATCTGGCTCTAAAATGGGAACTATTGCAAGCATTCAAAATGAGAAAGGAAAGCCTGCCTGGATACTCGCAGGAGCATATGGGACATCAGGAATATAAATTCTAGTTCCCGGTATTCATTGCTACTTTTAATATGGTAATGTTAAACGGTAGCGCTCCACATAAGCACACTATAACAGATTTTAAGATGACAGGAAGTCCATCCAAACAAAATAAGGC
>JAICVW010000635.1 GCA_025935105.1 Nitrososphaeraceae archaeon | reverse complement strand
CTGTGGGTATCTAAGAATTTTGGCACTATCTTCTACTCCTCCAAGTCAATAACTGTTCTGCAGCTATTGATATATAGTCTACTTGCCAGAAATGTCTCTTCTATACCCAAGAACTGCTTTACTATATCCATTGTTAGACGGTGGATTCTTAAACAGAAAGGTAAGTAATGGAAAGGTGAGAATATACAGATGAGGAAAGGCCAAGCGGAACAAGCAATATTGCCTAATTTTTGAACAGGAAAGTTTACAAAACCAGGGGAGTAATAACTATATTGTAACATGAGATCGAAAAGATGGTACATTCGGGGCTATCACAGGATCTCACCGCAAATATGGATAAGCTGGCCACAGATAAGCCTTAGTTATATAGATACTTATCTTTCGGTGCTTTCACGTATACAATTATTTTGCCAATCAAAGCCACTCTTTCCTGACCACATGCCGTTATGATCCTTTGCGGACTACGAAGAATACACGTGCACTCATCTAATAGAATTGCAGTGTTAACTATCAATAAAGCTAACTTATCGTATCCTGGCTTTAGTTTCTTCGTATCATCTTCAATTCTGTAAAAGTACAGTGTGTTTATATTATCAGCTACTGCAGCCAAAGCCCCCATAAGGTCACAAGTGAGAAAAATTTCAGAGAATGTAGCTTCCGTATGGTCTTTGGAGACAAATTTGGGTCTTCGTAAATCATGGTTGTTTGATATCTCTCTTCTGATCCAAGCATCTGCGAAACCTTCACCTGCATGGGGAGCGAATGATTGAAGTAATGCTATGTCAAGATTTTGTAGTATATCTCCACCGTTATGCTTGATGGAAAGTATTTCTGACATGGCTTGAAAAGCTCTTCTTCTTGCTTTTGCATTTTCGTTTTCATTTTTAAGAAATTTTTGCTTGTCATTTGGGTTCAGATTTTCTTTGGGCGAGTTATCAGGTTTTTTTCTATTGTATATATTCTCCACCTCCATGATAGCCAGCCTAGGTATCCGCAAGAACGTGCTGTCACTATCCATGTAGTGTTTAATGTAATTAGAATAATATTGCCTCATTAGAAAATTGGTATCTGGAATAAGATATAGATTGGATGCAAGAGATGAGCAAACGCTTTTTAACCAATTTTGGAAACTCTCGTCCGTTCTATTTTTCAGGGAGACTGTACTCCCATCTGCTTTGTTGAATGGTTTGATGACGGAAGGCATGAATTCTACCTCTAGATTATACAACCCAGACCTATCAATAGCTTCTTTTACGTCATCTATTAAGCCATTAAAGGGACCCGAATTAATTTCCAAAACAGAAGTAGAATCCTCAAATGTAAATAATAATTTATTTTCATGAGAAACCTCGACGATAAAATTACTAGTTTTAGGTCTTGGACTTGCCTCGATTATTTCAAACTCTTCGATGTCTTTTGCTATTTGATTAGGGTTGACTGTTCGTATCATAACTTGCTAGATGTCTACTATTTGTTTATAAGGGAGGCAGAAAAGGAACTAGTAACACGTGACGTGGTATTATCTAATATTTCAGCTACAGTAATATGTTTGCATTTTAGACCCCTAAAGTTAAAATCTGGACAAGTGCATGTCTTTGCTAGAGCATTTACTTTATAGGATTTGTCTTTATCCTTTCTACTTTTGATTTGATACAATTTCTGCTCATGATTTGTTTCTACAATGATAGGTTTATGCGAATTGGCTTCTAGCAAATTGTAAGCTTCTTTGAGGCGCCTTTCTTTAGCCTCTTTGGTTTGTACTCGTAGTCCACTATCATCGTCGATGTTTGCTATATCTTCGTCTTTTTCACTTACTACAGTTCTTCCACCAAGCTCTATAGCTTTTCTAAATATTTGTAGAGTGTTGTCATCCTTAGTATCTGAGATATATACTACATAGATCAATGCCCTACGCTTTCCATGATATACTCTGACTATTCTTCCTATTCTTTGAATTACTTGATTCATATTCGAAGTAGTAGCTAAAATAATCTCTATTCCTACTTCAGGAACATCATAGCCTATTTCAAGAGTATGTACTGATAACAAGGCATGGAAGTCTTTACCCCAAGACGAAAGGATTTTCTGTCTTTTTATGGAATTAATAGTACTGTCTATTACCATAGATCTTATTCCTTCAGCTTCCAAACTAGTCTTCAGTTTGTTAATAGAGTCAAGTGTTTCACTAAAGACCATGACCTTCTCGTTTGGATGCTTTTTCGATATTAGGTTGGCTACTGCAGATATTTTGTTTTCAGAACAACTTAACAGAACTCTTCTCTTTCTTACATTCAGAAACCATGCTCTAGCAAGTCCTCCTACAAACCCACCTTTTCT
>JAICVW010000502.1 GCA_025935105.1 Nitrososphaeraceae archaeon | reverse complement strand
GTGATCCAACTTGGCCTATTACAAAATATACATTATATCTGGACCAATTCTCACTGTACCACCATTATCATTGGTTTCAGGAGATGATTGATTTCGAGGTATGGTAGGAAGGCTCACAAGCAACTTGGGATTTATTAGCTTATCATGATCGTTGTCCAACTCATATCTATAGACTCGGTTGCGTAATGGTTGTATTCCAGCTCTATCATCACCATTTTTTCCTCCACCAGATTGAGTGTAATATAAAAAGACGTAGGTGGGTTCATCTTCGTGCTTTGCAATAGCGATCCCCAACATACCCCTATCTACTTTGGTTGCAACAGGTACCTTAAGAAGGGGCTCTGGAATCATTTTACCATCGATAATTCTTTGCACGGTGCCTTTGTCTTTTTCTAGCACTAAAATATCATCCTGACCCATAAAAGCCATACTTGTTGGAGAATCAAGACCCTCGGATATCGTCTCTATTTTGAGATGAGTGTCATTGAGGATTGTTGGTCCTGTTTGAGTTGGAGGAGCTATGGTATGAGGTATAGCAAATGCCGGAATAGCAATAAATGAAGTGACATAATGATAATAATAATGATAATACTCACTTAATAACAAAAAAGACAAGAAAATTATGACTACTAGACTACCAATGAATGACAGTTTAGATATATCCATCAAAGATATTGACAACATGAATTGTACATTTTCTTTGGTAATGAGATATGAATCGGAAACCTATTTCAAAGTTTAGATGGCTCCTATATTATAGATTTTCTCAGCTGAATCTCATAGTTTAATTATGAATAGACACGTTTCAAATTGATGTCAAACATCCAACACTAGCAGTGCTATGATAATGCATATGCATGTCATGAATATTTAGAATGAATGACTCCAAGAAATTACTGAATGTACGTTCTTTCTAAATATGTGTGTTCAGATAAATAAATTCAGAAAAATAAATAAATAAATAAAACATTTTCAGTGATTAAATAGTCTGATTAACTCTAGGTAATACAACCTCTGGTCTAATAAATGAACAAAAATGAAACAAGAATAGCCACCAGGCTATGGATCTATCTTCTTTAACATTTTTTCTTAAGTCCTATAAGATCCTAGCTGTTGAAATGTCCTAATTAATTGAACTCAAATAATCTAACTGAAGATCCACTGAGATTGGAACAATTTATGTTTGAATGGGAAAACCCATTAAGATGCGAATATTGTGGAGAACGGTTTAATGATAGACAGAAATTTAAGGAACACAGGAAGGGATTTCACACATATTAATTAACTGGCTATTTTCATCTCACAAGATTTGTGGAATTAGTTGTAAAGCAGTTGACATTACTTCATCCTTAATAGTATCACCAAATTGTTCCTGCTTATGACGCCTTATAACGCCATTCCAACAAAACCTGAAATGGAGTCAATTTGCCGATTGATTTCGTCCTCTAAAAAATGGCCCCACGTCGTTCTATGCTAATTACATAGGGCCACTCTTCACTATGAAAGCATCAGTGAATAACAATTCATCTAAGCAGCCAGGACCACAAACCCGCAGCAGCAGGAATATCGCCGAACCTCTTTATTCTAGCATCAGAACCGTCTTTCTTTATTTGCTCTTGCAATGTATCAACTATATTCATCGTGGCAGCCTTTTTGTTCTTATGATTGCCATAATGCAGTAATAGTTGAAACATCCTTTGTATAAAATCACGTTTAAGGGATACATCATAAAACCAGCCTGCTAATGTTGCTCTTTCACTAAATTTGTATGCATTTTCTGATTGCGTCATTTGCTCAAGTTGATGTAAAACTTTTTTTAATATGACTAAGTCCTTGTCAAAGTCTCTAGATGGTATGCTAAAGAATAGGATCATCTCTTCTCTGTCTTCTCCTGCTTCTAGCACAATGTCGATATCGCGGTTATCTGTAATATATTAGTTCAACATTAGAGGCCATTTTTGGAGTGCAATACCACTAAATATCCTATGTAGAATAATTAAAATTGGAAATCGAGAAAGTTTACGAAAATGAAAAGTGCGGAGTTAGTCCTCAAATCTTAGGTCTAGATCTATGCCCTCATCTTCTAAAAGCGAAAAGAAAAAACTTTCCTAGCCTGTTTTGGTACTGCGGCTTCAAGACGAATTTTACTAACTTGGCTGCTATTCTTACTGTATTCTTGTCATTTTTAAAGGGAGATCATGTGACTCTTGTTTTATTAATTCTGTTAATTGATCCCGTGGACTATTCCGTCTATTAAGCTCCTCTAACACAGTAAGGCCGTCCTGTGTAATTGCAAACTTCTCTGTATATTTTGGAAATATTTTTCTTATTTTTACCAAATAATCTGCGTTTCGAATGTTCTCATATACAATGGTCTGGTAGTACTATAGCAGTTGTCATTGGTCCAAGCTGTTATACCTCTTGCTGTCTAGAGGCAATAGAGATACATATACATACTATAATATGGATGGTGCCGTATTCAACTTCTAATATACGCTAGTGGTGGTGATGGAATTCCGAACCTGAGCTTATATCTGAGCCAGAGCTTGAAGAAGAGCTATTACCGCTGCCTCCGTTGTTGTTGTCACCTGATCCTGGACCTGATGTGCTAGGAATCTGATCTTGCTGAAGCAGGAATAATAAATGATATTGCTACCGTAGCAATCAATAATAATCTCAGATACATTCTATTGCATCTTCATTCTAAATGATGGCGCTATCTAAGGTTTTGATATAATTCACACAGTAAAGTATTCTGTTTTACTCGTCAGAATGGGATTCTGTAATATGCTTATTTTATATATCCGACTGTTCAATGCACTCTGTTTGGAAAAGGAGGTTAAGGGTAAAGACAAGGGAAAGTCAAAGGAGAACAGAACAAGAATAGAGAGAAAGTTTGTTCTTTTCTTGATTCATACACCTTTTGGACTAGAGCTTTTTGACAAGCTGGCAAACACTAGGGCTGGGAGAATCTATGCTAGATTTAATATTTATCTCATGCCACTTATTACTGCATTAGCATTATTTCTCATAGTTTCATCCTTGATAATCCTATCCTCGAACTCAGAAGCTAGGGTTGGAACTCGAAGCCTTGGTCCTCAAGCTAACTTGCTCATTCCTGGATTGAATCCTTATTTACCTTGGACATATGGATGGGTGGCCCTCATTGTCACTATTATAATTCACGAGGCAGGACATG